>JALOMX010000416.1 GCA_025455245.1 Chitinophagaceae bacterium | reverse complement strand
AAATCCTCACTGCATTCAGGTAGTTTTCCATGGCATTTTCCCGCTGCCCTAACCGGTCATATACAAAGCCGATTTCATTCAAAACCAATCCGCGATAATTCAGAAGTGTTTCCGCCTGGTAGTAGTTTTTGGCATTTTCCAGCAGTGGAATGGCTTCTTTGTATTGGTTGATTTGCATGCGGTATTGTCCTTCCTGATGGTACGAAAGGCCGGTAAGAAAACTATCCCGAAGTGCGAGTCCTATTTGTCTTGGTTTTTCAAAAAGGGATTTATCGGTGCCTTTGCCTGATTTTTTGTAGGAAAGGTCTGCCAATTTCAATAAGGCAAATCCTTCTCCCCGCGGCATTTTTTTTGATCTGGAAAGCGAAAGGGCTTTATTTACTGAATTGATGGCAAGGTCAATGTCGCCTTTCAGGTCTTCTTCATCGGCCTTATCAAGCAAGGCATAAATCTGAATGGAGTCGGCAGAGGTATAGGTTGACTGCGGATAAGCATATCCATAAATGAACAAACAGCAGCATATTTCAAGTATTACATGCCATTTCCTCATACATTATGAATTTCATTTCAAATATATGCAGGTAATGAATTATGAAGAAGCGCAAACTGAAATTAGGCATCTGCCCGGTTAAGCCCAGGCCCTATCTCCTTTTTTATACTCAATGCAGGCATCGAAACGACCGGGAACCGCCACATACCTGAGGGCTTTGGTTGCGCCTACCTCTGAAGAGAAAAATCCCAACAGGGTAAGTTCTTTCATCAACCTGAAGTAATGAGGAGGTGCATCCTTTTCTTTGGTTTCCTGGTATTTTTTTTGTTCAGTGTCAAGTTGGGTCAAAAGTTCGGTTCTTTGTTCCGGCGTTATTTTCAAAAAATCTTTGCCATATTTTTCTTTGGATAGCTTTTCAATGGTAACAACTCCATCTACAAAAACCTTTTGGTGTTTTTCATCATAACAATCCCTTACCATCACAGGAATAAATTCTCCGACACCGGCTTCTTTGGCGCCGGGAGTGGCAGTGGCAGGTAAAATGGTTTCTGCAATTTCGCCCAACAATGTCTGCATGTCAGGGGTAAAAAGATTTTCAACCGTAGTGGTGGCGGGTTTACAGCCGCCGGCTAAAAACAGGTTACCCCCTACAAGGGTTCCGCCCAATAGCAGGGCAACATTTTGTATGGCTTGTCTTCGTTGCATATGAAGTAAATTAGTGAATAGTGAATAGTGAGTAGTGAATAGTGAGTAGTGAATAGAGAGTGTTGAATAGTGAGTAGTGAATAGTCAGTGGTTAGGAGTGAGTGTTGATTTATGAATGATGAATGCATTTTGGTATGAATGTTAAATATTACATATTCAATAAAAAAATATTGCTTCTTACAGGTTTCCTTTTTTTAATTCGTTTACTGCAAAGTCAGCAGCCCTTGCTGTAAGTGCCATGTAGGTGAGCGATGGATTCTGACAGGCTGAAGAGGTCATACAGGCTCCATCGGTAACGAATACATTCCTGCAATCCCACACCTGATTCCATTGATTGAGCACCGATGTTTTCGGGTCTCGCCCCATCCTTGCGGTACCCATTTCATGTATGCCGTGACCCATGGCATGGCCCTGATCCCAGGTCTCTATTTCTTTGGCGCCAATGGCTTCTTCTTTTTTTATATCCTCCCTCATTTTTATTTCATTCTCTTTCAGTTCTGCATCCATAGTCAGCACGGGTAATCCCCATTTATCCTTCACGGAATCATTCAGGTAAATCCGGTTGCTGTGGTCAGGTAATATTTCGCCAAAACCGGTAATACCAAATTTCCATGGGCCGGGTTCAGTAAGTGCATCTTTGAATGCTGCACCGATATTCATTTCTGCTATTTCGCGGCCCCATCCGGTACGGCTTGCGGCACCCTGATATCCAAAGCCGCGCAGGTAATCCCGTTTATCTCCCTGAATATTTACGAAACGAGGAATATATATTCCATTTGGCCTTCGTCCGTAATAGTACTTGTCATCAAAACCTTCAATCAAGCCGCTTGCACCAAGGTTATAGTGGTGATCCATTACATTGTGCCCTAATTCGCCGCTGCTGCTTCCCAGGCCTTGGGGCCAAATATCCGTAGCGCTGTTCATCAGGATCCATGTGCTGTTCAGGGTTGATGCACATAGAAAGACCAGTTTACTGTCGTATTCTATTGTTTGGCTGCTTTGTGCATCCATTACCAAAACGCCCTTTGCTTTTTGGGTATCCTTATCAAAACGAACGTTTATCACAATTGACCATGGCCGTACGGTAAGGTTGCCTGTTTTGAGTGCTGCGGGCAGGGTTGATGATTGTGTACTGAAATATCCGCCGAAAGGACAGCCTTCCCAGCAGCGGTTGCGGTATTGACAATTGGTTCTGCCCTGATGCGGTACGGTAATGTTTGCAACCCTTCCAATTATGATGTGGCGTGTTCCTTTATACTGCTGTTTGATCCGCCCGGCTGCATCCTTTTCTACACAGTTTAATTCCATTGGAGGTAAAAACGCCCCGTCAGGTAAATGGGGTATGCCTTCTTTTGACCCGCTGATACCTGAAAATGTTTCAACATAATCGTACCATGGTGCAATATCCTTATAGCGAATTGGCCAGTCTACACCAATGCCTTCTTTAGCATTCGCTTCAAAATCCAGGTCGCTCAGCCGGTAGCTTTGGCGACCCCATAAGGTTGAACGCCCTCCCATGCGGTAGCTACGCCACCATGTAAAAGGTTTTTCTTCCACATAAGGGTTATCTTTTTCATTCGCCCATGCATCCATTACATCCTGACTTGCGGCCCAGCCCCTGTGTATAACGGGGTATTCCTGACGTTGTTTTGCGGTTGTCTTTTGCCGGTATGCTTTTTCCCAGGGATGCAGGTTGGCTGTTTTATAATCTTTAATATGTTCATAAGGACCTCCTCTTTCAAGCAAAAGGACCTTAAGGCCTTTTTCACAAAGCTCTTTTGCTGCCCAGCCTCCGCTGATGCCACTGCCAACAACTATTGCATCATAC
>JALOMX010000165.1 GCA_025455245.1 Chitinophagaceae bacterium | reverse complement strand
GCATTACGCCAGGTAAAAGGCTGCAGTCCGTACTTAACGTAAAGAAACCCAAACCTCAGCCCGTTATACAATGTCATGGCGATGATGGTGGCCATGGCTGCGCCCATCATTCCGTAGTTCCTGATGAGAAAATAGTTGAGCGGTATGCCGATAATGGAATAAATGAGTGTGCTGGCAAAATCGAACCGCCACCATGTGCTTAGTTGGATAATGATGGTATTGAGCCCGGTACCGAGGTTTATCCAGCGTGCCACGACCAACAGTGCAATGGGGGCAATCATCAGGCTGTAATCCGGTGGGAAAAAACGTTCGATGTTATGCAGATTGATGAGGATGAGCCCGCCAAGCCCCATTCCACCCACCAACAGGTTAATACAACTTTTCCGGTACACGCTTTGCAACCCGGTCATGTTTTTGGCCCGCCAGTATTCGCTGATGAGGGGAACACTGCTGGTTTGCATGCTCCTCATGGGTACTTCGAGCACCTGGCTGAAATACTGCGCCACTGCGTAAATGCCCGCCTGTCCGAGGTTGTACATGCCCGCCAGAAAAAGCGTATCGCAAACAATGAACGCAATCTGGCTAAGGTTGGTGAGAAACACAAAAGATCCGAGGCTTACCATAATTCTTTTAAACCGCCGGGTAACCTTGCTGATGGAAAAGTGAATGGGAAAGCCCCCGCTTTTTCTGACTAAGTAAATCAAAATGCCCGCAAGCGGTAAATACAGCAACCCGAAAAACAGCATAAAGCCATCGAAATTGATGAGCTTAAAGGCTAAGAGTAAAAGCGCTACGGTGGTTAAAACCCTGAACAGCAATTCTTTCAGCGTATTGGCTAAAATGGTTCTTCCGGCAAACCATGCAAACAACTCCATGTAAAGAAAGGTGCCCTGAAAGATGAGGAAAAGGACCAGGGTATAGTAATAAGGTTCAAAAAGTGTATTGTTTCTGCCAAAAACCTGGATGATCCATGGCTTCAGTAAGAAAAGCATGGTAAGGGTAAAAACGAGCCCTATCAGAAAAACAGAACCGGTGATGGCCGGAAGGTCAATTTTTTCTTTGGGCAGGTAGCGCTTGTAAAATGGGAAAAACTTGGCATTGACCGGCATGGCGCCGAATGTGGCAAGGTTGGCCAACAGAACGGCCGCCTCGGATATCACGCGGGTAAGCCCCCACTGTTCGGTTGTCAGTATCCTGGGTTGAAGAATTGACGTTGGATGGTGGGGGAGGACATGGGCGCAAATGTAAAAAAGATGTCGTAGCCTTTTTAAAGTAACCCTAACCATCTATTTTTGCAGGCTATTACTTCTAAAAACAACAAATTGAATTCGTTTACTGAAATCTCCCAGTGTCGTATCAGTGGGAGTACCAATCTGATAACTGTTCTTTCATTAGGAGAACAGGAACTTACCGGCGTTTTCCCAAAATCAAAGGATGAAAAAATTACCAAAGGCCCCCTTGATCTTGTTTGGTGTCCCGACAGCGGTTTGCTGCAAATGAAGCAATCCTACAGCCTTGATGAGATGTATGGCGATAATTATGGTTATCGCTCCGGGCTGAATGCAAGCATGGTTCGGCACCTTACCAACAAAGTAAGGATGCTGGAAAAAATGGTAAGCCTTAAGGATAGTGATCTTGTTATCGACATTGGCAGCAATGATGCCACCACCCTAAAAGCTTATTCAGGAAGCCATCGTAAAGTTGGTATTGATCCAACCGGTAAAAAATTCCAGGAATACTATACGGATGACATTACATTGATTCCTGAGTTTTTCTCTGCAGCCGCATTCAGGGCTTTATTTCCAAGCGAAAAGGCAAAGATCATAACAAGCATTGCTATGTTTTACGATCTTGAAAGACCTGCCGACTTTGTCCGGGATATTGAATCCTGTATTGCAGATGATGGCATCTGGCATTTCGAACAAAGCTATATGCCAAGCATGCTGAAGACCAATAGTTATGATACGATATGCCATGAGCACCTTGAATTTTATTCTTTTAAGGTGGTAAAGAACCTGCTTGAATCCTGTGGCATGCGTGTGCTCGATGTACAAATGAATGCGGTTAACGGCGGCAGTTTTGCGGTTACTGCCTGTAAAAAATATGCGGACCTTAAAAGCAATCTTCCCATCATCAACTGGATGCTCAGGCAGGAAGACGATATGGGGCTTGATACCCCAAAGCCATATCGGGATTTTGAAGAAAGGGTTTACCGCCATCGGAAAAATCTGGTAGAGCTTATTGAAGCGCTTGTAGATGACGGGAAAAAAATTATTGGTTACGGAGCAAGCACCAAGGGTAATGTCTTGTTGCAATTTTGCGGTCTTGGGCCACAGCACATTCCATTTATTGCCGAAGTAAACGAACAGAAGTTTGGATCCTACACACCGGGTACTTACATCCCAATCATTTCGGAGGCCGAGGCAAGGGCAATGAAGCCTGATTATTTCTTTGTTCTTCCATGGCACTTTAAGCACAGTATTCTGGAAAGGGAGCGCGACTTTATTGCTCAAGGTGGAAAATTCATTTTTCCATTACCTGAAATTGAAATTGTGTAACCTGATAAATGGAATAATTTGCTTAGCAGACGTTTAAAGTACAAATTATTTAAAACGGCATACGCCATCTTTGGCCGTAACTCCTTTTCGCAGGCAGGTGAGGATATGGTAATTGATTTTTTACTTCAAACCATCGGCAGGCCCGTTCCATCTTACCTTGAATTAGGTGTTTACGATCCAAGAAATGGCAGTAATACGTATAAGTTTTATATAAGGGGAGCAAAAGGAGTATTGGTAGAGGCAGATGGCAGTCTGATTGAAAACATAAAAGATCAGCGGCCAAATGATAAAGTACTACATATGGGGGTTGGGCTCGATGAGAAAACCGAAGCTGTGTTTTATGTGTTTGATGAACCAAGCATCAGTACATTCGATAAAGAGGAAGCCTTAAGCCGGCAGGCTCAAGGCACTTTTAAAATTGTCAGGGAAGACAGGGTTCCAATGAAGCCCATAAACCTGATTTTGCAAGAAGATTGTAATGGGCTTCCTGATATTTTATCCATTGATATTGAAGGATTGGATTACGAAGTTTTGCGTACATGGGATGCAAATAAGTTTCCAATCCCTATAGTGATTACCGAAACCTGTACTTACTCGCAAAATCATATTAAGGGTAAGGATGAAAGAATTCTTCCCATGATGCTGGATAAAGGATATTTTATGTATGCCGATACCTACATAAACACCATTTTTGTTCACAAGAATTGGTTTCAAAACATTGGTACATGAAGGCAATCATATTTGGAATAAACGGACAGGATGGATACTACCTTTCAGAAGTTTGCCGGAGACATAACATCGAAGTAACAGGAGTATCACGTTCATCAGGCAACTGGACGCAGGGTAATATTGCAGATAAGGAATTTGTTCGTCAATTAATCAGTGAAAATCTGCCGGATTATGTATTCCATCTTGCGGCGGCTTCTACCACGAAGCATCATGCGCTCTATGAAAATCATGATGCCATTGCTACCGGAACCATCCATGTTCTGGAAGCCGTAAAAGATTTTGTACCCCATTGCAGGGTTTTTATTACAGGAAGCGGGGTTCAGTTTGTTAATCAGCTTAAACCCATAAAAGAAACTGATCCTTTTGATGCTTCGAGTCCATATAGTATAGCCCGGATTTATTCTGTTTATGCTGCGAGGTATTATCGTAAACTCGGGATAAAAACCTACGTCGGGTATTTGTTTCACCATGAAAGCCCTCAGCGAAAAGGGAATCATTTGAGTAAAATTATTACCACCGGTGTAAAGGAAATTGTCAGTGGTAAACGACAAAAACTCACCATTGGAGATGTAACCGTTCAAAAAGAGTGGGCGTTTGCAGGAGATATTGCGGAAGGTATTTTTTCATTGGTAAATCAGGACGTGGTAACAGAGGCCAACATCAGTACAGGCATTGCCTATTCGGTGGAGGATTGGCTTCGGGAATGTTTCGCATATAAGGGGTTGGACTGGAAGGATTTTGTTCAATCACCGGATACAGCATTTAAGCCGGAATATCCTTTGCTATTAAGTGACAATTCAAGGATGCTGTCCATTGGCTGGAAGCCAGAAACAAGTTTCAGAAAGTTGGTCCAAATTATGATGGAGGAGTGAAATAAATGAAGAAAGTACTGATTATATTTCCCGATCCTCACCTTCCGTATTCGCCTACCATTTTAAACCTGTACGAATATCTAAAAAAGGAATTTGACGTAACGATTGTCAATTTTGAAAACAGGCAATTCCGGAAATTAGATAATCCGGATATCGTATATCTAAGCATTCCAATACTTCAGAAAAAGATATTCGGGTTTATAAATAAGTTTTCTAAGAACTATGGTAAAATTGTAATGGCCTTTATTTATAAAGGGCTTCTTCATAGGTTTTTAAGAAATAAAAACTTTGAGAAATTCATTTTAACTGATCCGATTTCTTTGTGGCTGCTTCCTAAAGGGGTAAAAGGGTCAAAACACCTCGTATCGTTAGAGCTGACATTTAATACGAACTATTTTATTAAAAGGGTTCATCTAAACTACCTTTCATCCATAATTATCCAATCAAAAGAACGCCTCGATTTTGTGGCGCCACATTTTTCTAACCCTGTTTTTTATGTGCAAAATGCTCCTGTATTTTCAGCTGTTTTTTTGCAAAAAAAGATACCTGATGCAGGCCATTTTATTTTTTCCGGTTCTGCAATTCCACAGTTTGGAATTTTTCAAACCCTTGATTTTATTAATTCATATAGCGAGTATAAAATTACCATTATTGGCAATGTTCCTGAAAGGATCAGAAACAAGATATTACAGAGATATGAAAACTTATATAATCAGAAAAGATTATTGATCGAATCAAAATATCTGTCTGCTGATGAAATGCTTGAAAGTGTCAGTCATTTCAGGATAGGATTTTGCTTTTATGATTTTTCATCTCCGGCCATTAACAATATTAATTACAAAACTGCGCCCTCCGGGAAAATGTTTACCTATTTTGCAACCGGGGTACCTGTGATTGGAATTAATATCCCCGGGTTAAAACCTATAGAAGATTTTAATGCAGGTGTTCTTATTGATGATATGAAACCTGAAACCATCGAAAGTGCCGTAAGAAAGATTGAAGAGAATTACGAGACTCTTGTTAAGGGGTGTTTTAAAGCGGCAGAATATTTCAGTTTTGATAAAAGGGCAGAACCATTTATTCATCTTCTTAAAACAGAAAATCAATAAATGTCCCCCTTCTTTTCCATATGCATTCCTGTGTACAAAAACGCAGCCCATCTGAAAAGGCTGCTCGATAGTGTTTTCAGCCAAACCTTTACCGATTACGAAGTAATTATTACAGACGATACACCCGACGATAGTATACGGGCAATGCTTCAGGAAAATTTTAAGGGTAAGCCACTGCAATATGTTTATAATCATCCTGCTTTGGGAACTCCTGAAAACTGGAACGCTGCTATTGGCCATGCAAAAGGACAATGGATTAAACTGATGCACAACGATGACTGGTTTGCCCATGAAAATGTTTTACAGACTTTTTTTGATGCGGTACAGGCAAACCCCGGTGTTAATTTCTTTTTTTCCGCCTTTGTCAACATAACAGAAAAGACAGGGTATCGGCAGTTTGTGCGGATGAATGGGTTTGACCGTTTGTTTCTGAAGATGTCACCCTTACACCTGTTCCGCAAAGTGTATGTCGGTAATCCAAGTTGCACATTGGTGAAGAATGGATTAGGCATCAGCTATGACAAACAGTTCAAGTTTGTTGTCGACTTTGATTATTACATCAGATTGATACAGGCCGGGCATGCATACAAATACATTGATCGGTACCTGTTGCATATTGGTTTCCATGAAGAGCAGGTTACGCAGTACACCAAGCTGAATCCTTCAGTACAGATTTTTGAAAATGTACGTTTGCTGAAGCAATATGGTGCCGGTATTTTGAAAAATGTTTTTGTGTTTGATTATTACTGGCGTTTGTTCAGGAATATTGCCGTCACCAATTTGGAAGATGCACAGAAATATATTCATGAAGAATTTCCTGCACCGTTGATTAAAATGCTGTGGTTCCAATCAAAGATTCCGCTCAGGGTATTAAAGATGGGGGTTGTTTCAAAAATGCTGATGAGTATGGCCTACCTCCGCAACCTTGCAGGATTATAATCACATATTCTCAAGGCCAAGCCTGACCTTTAATTTGTAAAGCCATTTTCCGGCAGGGCTGTTTAGCAGGGTTATCAATATCCAAAGCCTTATGTTCCAGATCCATTGAAAAAATGAAAAGCCTACATGCTTTTTATAGATCAGGTAATTTTCTTTCAGAATCTGTTTGCTCCGTTGCATGCTGATGCCGCCGGGGGCAAATCTTGCCAGCAATATTTCTGTGAATAAAAACGGTTCATCCCGCATACGAACAAGGTAATCGTAATCCATGCAGATAGGAAACTCCAGTGTAAAGTCGCCGTATTTGTCATACACCGATTTTTTTACATACATGGTCTGATGACAAATACTCCGCATGCCTCTGTACAGTTTTGACCTTTCGTAAGGCTTGCCCAGTACAACCCAAATACCACCGCGTTTAAACCAATACTTTCCATGCAGCCATGTGATGTCTGGATTTTCAACAAACAATTGGTTTACCACCTGTAAAGTATCCGGCTCTGATAGTTCATCTCCTGCATTCAGCAGCAATACGATATCCCCTGTAGCACGGTGAATGCCTTTATTGAATGCATCTGCAATGCCC
>JALOMX010000164.1 GCA_025455245.1 Chitinophagaceae bacterium | reverse complement strand
GATTACATCATTCAGCCCATCATTATTGGGGGTAAAAGCATTTGGAATAAAAATAGACGGGCCGGTAGAAAATACCCTGATGGTGACTGAGTCGGAATTGGTACAGCCTTCGGGTGTAAATGCCCGCAGGGAATAAGTTATAAAATCGGTTCCGGGCGGAACATTCGATGCGGTAAGGGTTAAGGTAGGGGATAGTATGGCGGGATCATTCAGGCCGATAGCGGGTGTCCATTCAAATTGATTGGCATTGCTTTGTGCCGCCAACTGCAGGGTTTGTCCGAAAACAACCGTGGTATCCTGTCCGGCATTTACCGTTATTGGGGGTGTAACATTGATGGTAACTGTAGCTATACCCGGTTTGGGACAACCAAGGTTATCAAAAACACTCAGGGTATAGGTAGTTGTGGCGGTGGGGGTTGCAATCGTTTGGTAACTGTTGGGTGCCGAAAGTCCGTTTGAAGGCGACCATTGGATAAAACTGCCATTTCCGGAACCTGACAGTTGGATTGAGGTACTATTGCAAATTGTTGTATCCGGCATAACAAAAGCCTCCGGATAGGGAACGGTGGTAATAGTAAGACTATCTACAGCCTGACATTTGCCCAGATTTGCAATCACCACAAACCGTGTAACCCGATCGGTTGGAATGGCAACCGGTCTTCTGATATTTGGATTATTTAATAAAGGTGCAGGGCTCCATGAAAAAGATAACCCGGCCGTAACGGGATTTAAAACAACCGGATCTCCTGCGCAGATGGTCGTATCTCTGCCTGCATCCACAGAAATGAAGTCAAGTACATTTACCCGGATGGAATCTGAAGCAATACAGCCCCTGTCATTCAAAGTAACCCTGTAAGTTGTGGTTGATAATGGAAAAACTACCGGATTGGGTGTGTTTGGATTCAGGATCCGGCCGGTAGAGGGTGTCCAGCTAAAGCTTCCGTTACCTGTTGCAATCAAAGGAAGGCTATCGATACTGCAGATCAGTGTGTCCCTGAAAGGCAGCGATAATGATGGCCTGTCAAAAACCTGTAAAGGCAGAGTAACTGATTTGTCGCAGCCTTTGGAACTTGTTGCCCGTAAAGTTACCTGATAGGTTCCCGGTGCGGGAAAAGTATAAGCAGGATTTCTTAACCTGCTTGTATCGTTGGTTGCATTCGGATTGCCAAAGTCCCACTGCCATGTTACAGGACTGCCATATCTGGCAAACGTAGTGTCTCTGAATAAAAATGGGTTGCTGAAACATGACCCGTCAGCCACGAATCCCGGTTGGAACCCGGGGTAGATCTTTACCGCCATGGTGGTACTGTCACTGCAGGGTTGTCCCCGATTGACCACTAATTTCAATCTGTAAGTGCCGCTGTCCGGGTACACAAAGGTTGGCCGTACAAGGTCGGTTATGTTTCCGGGACGTCCCGGCGCGCCAAAATCCCAGTAATATGAATTAATAATGGGTGAAAATGATCTGTTTTCAGGGGTGAATTCAAAATTATCGCAGTTGATAAACTCCTGAGGCAAATCAGCCTCGGGTATAGCGCAGTTGGCCACATTTACATGCAGCTCTTTACGGGTTTCTGCAATCAAAACACCATTCCTGTATTCTCTTACATTCACTGCAACTACATATTCTCCGGTTACGGCCGGTGTTGGGCCGGTAATGATCCCGGTTCTTGTATCAAGTTGCATATTCGTTCCAAAAGGATTGTCCGCAGAGAAATTGGCTGTGTATGGAACGGATGTATAGGGGGGCGCCGGGGCCACAGTAGGCGCCGGATTTCCTGTAGATGCTCCGGAAAGCGCCGGGGCGAATTCATAAACGAGGGAGTCATTGTCAGGGTCAATTGCGCTAAAATCAAGCGTCAGCCTGTTGTTGAAACAAACGATCGCAGTATCATTTTCTGCAAAGATGGGACTGGAATTTTCTACAAGTCTTTCGCCCCTTTGGTTTCCGGGAAGCTGTATGGTATATGTATTCCCAAGGTTGTTGGATGGCCGCGATACATTCCGGATTCCATCTATCCTGCAGCAACGCTGAAATGAAGCCGTATACCCCAATGTCGATGGGGCTACAGTAACACTCCCTTTATATTCCAGGATTACATAGCAAACATCGGGTACGGGACTGATGCAGGGGTTGAAATCTGTTTTTCTTAATGTATAGTTACGGTTAAGCGATGCCACAAAAGTGCCCTGATTGGTATTATCACCATTCCTGTATATGGTAATATTGATAGCATTGTCGTTCTGACCGGGGGATTGTACACCACAATCTCTGAATACTTTTACAGTAAACTCATACCTCAGATTGCCATCGGCATCTTTTCCCAGATAAACATAGCTCATCCATCCCCCTTTAATGTGCAGAGCCTGAGTGAGAATGGATGTTAACAGGAAAAGAGATATAAGGAAGATGCCTTTTATATGATTATGATAAATTCTCATGTAAATAAATGTGCCACAAGCCCCGCAATATCATGCTTTCAGACCGGTAATTTTCAGATTAGCTAAACTAAGTTGTTTCTACAATAGGCTTTCCATAAAGTTTAGCAAAATCTTATTCATTCCGTCACTTTTTTCCAACATACCCATGTGGCCAACATCCTGTAAAATATGAAAATGGCAAATTGAGGGCATGGAAGCCTGTGCAGATAAATCAATTAATGGCGCTGCCATATCCTCTGTTCCTGCAATAATCAACACCGGTATTTTGGCATTTTTTAATACAAATGTGCGATCCGGCCTTTTTATCATCGCCTTATAATAGCCAATCAAAGCGGAAGATGTAAATGCCCTTGCCCGGTTCACAAGTTCATCAACCATATCCGGGAAGTTTTTTCTGAACAATTCTCCAAACAAACCGGGAATGGCTGTTTTTAAAAATGTATGTCCCCCCTTTTCTTTAATAAAAACAATGGCTTTTTCCCTTATCTCTTTTTTTGAAGGGCTATCAGCGAAGGCGGTACTGTGAATTAGTCCGAATGCCTCCAGCATGTTACCGTATTTTTCAGCAAATGCAAGGGTAATGTAACCGCCCATACTATGGCCGAGCATAATACAATTGTCAATATGGTTTAGCTCAAGCTGAACCTTAATCCAATCTGCAAACCACTCTATTGATTCCATTTCTGAGGACCAGGCATGATTGCTCAACATCCCGCTTCCCGGAAGGTCCGGCGCAAAGACATGATAGGATTGCCTTAATTTTTCTATCTGATGTTGAAATATAAAATGGTCTTCTCCAAAGCCATGTATCAGAACGATTGTTTTTTGTGTAACCATTTCCTGTAAATTGTATAGATGAACAATAGCAGGGCTACGACTGCTGAAAGCCTGCTGATCCAATCAAAATTTCTGGCATAGAAACTTGGCGATGAATTAACCGGCACTTCCATTTTTATGGCTGCCTGTGTATCCCAGGGTTGCGGTTGATAAATATGGCCCTGCGGGTCAATAAAACAACTGATGCCGGTATTGGCACTTCTTGCAACCCATAAACCGGATTCTATGGCCCTTAATCTTGCATAATGCATGTGCTGATGGTGCCCTTCCGTATTGCCCCACCAACCATCATTGGTAATTATGGTAATAATATTTGCGCCCTGATTGGTATACCTTGTCAAATAGTCACTGTAAATGCTCTCATAACAAATAACAGGAGCCGGCCTGTATGGATTGCCTTTTGCAGAAAAAACCATTGCATGATCTGAGCGTCCGAGCGAGCCGTTTATCCCCCCGAAATCGTCAAAAACGGAAGCCATGAAACCCAGCCAGGATGGCAAAGATTCAACACCCGGGACCAATTTGCTTTTGTGGTAAAGCTGTGTACCGTTGCTGGCAGATTTTCCCATGGCCGTATTGAATGCTTCATAGTAAAGGCCATTACGCATTTTCCGTATACTCATGCCTCCGGGATTGTAGTTGCCCCAGAGTTTATAACTGTCAATGCCTGTTACCAGTAAGACATTCGGGTATTCATCAAGAAATGCAAAGACTTTTTTGAATATTGGTATGCTATCAATCTCGTGCTCCCAGGCCTGCGCAGGAATGGCTGTTTCGGGCCATACCAACAGCCTTGTGTTTGCATCCATTTTACCTTTACTTAAAGCAATCAGGTTTTCTGTTAGCACATCAGGGCTCGTGTTGAATTTCTCAAAATAAGGTTCCACATTGGGTTGCACAACTACAACATTTGTGTTTCCAACGGAGTTCGCATTGACGCTTGAAGGCTTGGGATAAATCATAATTCCAAGTGCAATTGGAATTACAGCCATTAAAAAGCCGGATACTATCAGCATTCTTGCCCGCGATTTGTTTTGGATTAGTTTTATGCCTGCAAAAATCAGACTGTTTACCAGTAGTACCCAGACACTGCCGCCGCTTGATCCGGTGAACTGATACCATTGGATCCAGGATGGAGTGGTTGCAAAAACATTACCAAGTGTAAGCCATGGCCAGCTTAACTCCCAATTATGATGAATGAATTCGTATAAAACCCAATATGAAATAAAAGAAGCAAGGGCAAAAGGAAATGAAATAATCTTTTTACAAAAACGGTACATCAATACAGGGAGGCACATAATCAGGCTATTGGCCATGATTGCCCCCGCTGCCCCCGGTCCGGTACTGTTCCATATCCACCATGTTGTACCGGTGTTCCAGATTAAAAAAGAAGCCCAAAGGGTCAGGAAAAATAAGCGGGTTGATTGAAATTTTTCTTCACCCATTAAGATCGGAATCCATGCCACAAAAATGAATATGGTAAATCCATTGTGTGGCCACGAAAGCCACAATAGGAATCCGCTTAATAAAACCAACGCATAAGCTGTTGCCGGTGTTTTTGCTTTTTGCATGATGCAAAAAAAAGGTACTTCATTCATGTTGAAGTACCTTTTCAAAAAAATCATATTTCTGCCAATCAGCCGAGTTCAATCTGCCGGAAAAATTCCTGTCTTTTGGCATCACTTTTAAAAGTTCCACCAAAATAACTTGTTACCGTGCTGCTGCTTTGATCCTGTATTCCGCGGCTGCTGACACATAAATGTGTGGCATCTATGACCACAGCAATGTCTTCGGTGCCTAAGATTTCCTTTAAATATTTTCCTATCTGCACCGTTAACCTTTCCTGTACCTGCGGTCTTTTGGCAAAATATTGTACAATCCTGTTGATTTTACTTAAGCCAATTACTTTTCCACTGCTGATGTAGGCTACATGCGCTTTCCCGATGATCGGTACAAAATGGTGTTCGCAGTTGCTGTAAAAAGTAATATTCTTTTCAACAAGCATTTCATTATAGCGATACTTGTTATCGAACAACGCAATTTTGGGGAGGTTATCAGGATTGAGGCCGCTGAAGATTTCTTTTACATACATTTTAGCAACCCGTCTTGGTGTACCTTTTAAACTATCGTCGGTAAGGTCAAGGCCAAGGGCCAGCATTATTTTCCGGAAGTGCCCTTCAATAATGTCCATTTTTTCCCTGTCGCTCAAATCAAAGGCATCTTCCCTCAGGGGTGTGTCGTAAGATGTACTGATGTGTTCATCTCCTATTTCGTCAATGGTCAGTTCGCCAATGCCATCAAGTTCCCGC
>JALOMX010000163.1 GCA_025455245.1 Chitinophagaceae bacterium | reverse complement strand
CCCTCCGGCAATACAGGCTGTAGCATAAATTTCCTTTCTGAAAATAAGCGGAACCTGATTTAATAATACATCGCGGATAACTCCTCCAAAGCAGGCTGTAATGGTACCGAGGGCAATAGCAATACCGGATGAAAATCCATGATCAAGGGCCTTTTGCATGCCGACAACCGTAAACAGCCCAAGGCCTAATGAATCGAAAAGAAACAGGGCACGGGTAAACCGCACAACACCCCTCTTGCTGACAAACGTAATGATACCACCGGCAAGGATTGCAATGATGATGATTTCGTTGGTAAGCCACTTAACCGGCAAATCGCCCATCAGCATATCGCGCAGGGTACCACCTCCGATTGCGGTTGCAAATGAACATACCAGCACACCAAAAATGTCGAGCCTTTTTTGCATAGCCATGCTCGCCCCACTGATGGCAAAAGCCAGTGTGCCCAACACATCTATTACTGAAAGAAAATCAATATCCAACTGCCAATTTCTGATTTAATGAATCGTGGCAATAAAAGATCATTCAGCCATTATTTCCTTAACAACCCTTACTACATCTTCAACATTGGGTTTGCTGAAATAATCACCATCGCTTCCATAAGCAGGCCTGTGGGCCTGAGCAGACAATGTTCTCGGAGTCGCATCCAACCAACGGTATCCGCCTTGCTGCTCCATAACATGATTGTACATAAATGAAGATGCTCCACCGGGCACATCTTCATCCGTAAAGAGAATGCGATTCGTTTTTTTCAATGACTCGAGGATCTTTCCCTGCAAATCAAAGGGCTGCAAGGTTTGTACATCTATTATTTCTGCATCTATTCCCAGGGCTGCCAATCTTTGTGCTGCCTCAGAAACAATCCTCAGGTGGCTTCCATAAGAAACAATCGTAATATCCGATCCTTCTCTTAGTATTTCGGGAATACCTAATGGTACAGTGAAGCTTCCAAGATTGGAAGGCATTGCCTCTTTAAGGCGATAGCCGTTTAAGCATTCTACCACAATGGCAGGCTCCTCGCTTTGCAGCAGTGTATTGTACATACCTGCTGCCTGTACCATATTGCGTGGAACGCATATGTGCATACCCCGCAAACTATGGAGCATCATACCCATCGGGCTGCCGCTATGCCAGATACCCTCCAGGCGATGTCCACGGGTTCTTACTATGATTGGGCAACTCTGCCTTCCTGCACTCCGGTATTGAAGAGAAGAAACATCATCGCTGAGTGGTTGCAAGCCGTACAAAAGATAATCAAGGTATTGTATTTCAGCAATAGGCCTGAGCCCTCTCAAGGCCATACCTATTCCCTGCCCCATGATGGTAAGTTCCCGGATACCGGTATCAAAAATCCGCTGCTCACCATGTTTGGCCTGCAACCCGGCAAATCCCTGATTAACATCGCCAATATGGCCAAGATCTTCCCCAAAGGCAATTACCCTTGGGTTGTTTGAGAAAAGCTGATCGAAATAATGATTCAAAATTTCATACCCATTCATCATATGGGGATGTTCCTCATACTGTGCAGCAACTTCCTGTACCAACAGAGCACTACCCTTTCCCTGACGGAAAAGGTGTGAATTGAACAGTTCTTTGTTCTCTTCAACAAGCCTGCTATAGTATGATTTGGCCTCCTGCGCACCATCGCCTTTTCCAAAATCAATGGCAATGCTCAGGGTCTTCATAATATCACGCCGTAATGGCTCCCTTAATGCCGTAAGATTATCAAGTGCTGCTTTTACCTCGGCATGTTCGCCGCATTTCTGCAATATTGAAACGGCATTAGTTTTTTGCCCTAATATGGGTGCCTGATATTGCTTCCATGCCTCGATCTTGGCTTCCCTTACATATGTTTTTGCTTCGTTGTCGATACGGTCAAGTTCTGATTCTTCAGCAAGTTGATTCTGAACAATCCATTCGCGCATTTTACGGATACAATCCCATTCCCGCTCCCATTCCAGTCTTTCGGCAGATTTATACCGTTCATGGCTTCCGCTTGTACTATGCCCCTGAGGTTGGGTTACTTCTTCAATATGAAATACGGCGGGTGTGTGGCTTACCCGAATATGGGCAATTGCCCTTTCGAGCACCTCACACATTCCTGCATAATCCCACGCCTTCAGGCGGTAAATATTAATACCATTTGATCCATCTTCCTGCTGGAATCCGGCAAGGGCATCTGATATAGATCCTTTGGTGGTCTGATAATCTTTCGGTACGGAAATGCCGTAACCATCGTCCCAAACAAAAACGGCGAGGGGTACTTGTAAAACCCCGACAGCGTTTATGGTTTCCCAAAAATGGCCCTCACTGGTACTTGCATCGCCTATGCTGCAAAAGCATACTTCATTGCCATTTTTACTCAGGTTTTGAAATTCCTTCAGGACCTCGATATGCCTGAAGGATTTGGACGCCATCGCCAAACCCAGACTTCGGGGCATTTGCCCGGCAGTGGGGGCCATATCTGTGGCAGTATTGTATTGTTCGGTGAGGTTTAGCCAATTTCCCTCCTTATCAATATTGGTGGAGGTATAATGGGCATTCATTTGGCGGCCGGCACTCATAGGATCTTTTTCAGGATCCGGATTGGCATACAACTGGGCAAAATACTGATCTACAGTGGTAAGACCCAATGCAAGCAGCCAGGTCTGATCACGGTAATACCCGCTGCGCCAGTCGCCCTGTTTAAAGAATTTGGCAAGTGCAATCTGCGGCACCTCCTTTCCGTCACCAAAAATGCCGAATTTGGCCTTTCCGGTAAGGACCTCCCTGCGACCTTGCAAACTGGTTTCACGGCTGATACGCGCCAACCGATAGTCTTTTAATACCTCTTCCCTGAACTTGTCGAACGACAATGCTTCGGAGAATTCAACGGCAGCAATTTGTCCATCCATAAGGCAAAAGTAGAGGATACCCGATGTCACACAAGCTATTTTTTGCCGGGAAACCTCCGCTAAGCCAAAAAATTTAACAGCAGGAATCCTGAGTACTTCCAAAAACTAAATACCTTTACAAACCAAACTGTTATTATCTATGAAAAAGATTTCACTGTTATTTTCATTCTTTGTTCTGTTAGGAAGCACGGCTGTAATTGCGCAAGCAAGTGAACAAAAGCCCGCAGAAAAGATTTGGCTGAACGAAGAAAAACACGATTTCGGGAAAATTCCGCAGGGAACCCCGGTATTTACATGGTTTGAATTGAAAGGTGTAGGTGAAGACCTTAAACTTGAAATGGTACAGGCAGGCTGTGGATGTACGACTCCTGAATTTAAGGCAGGAACTTACAAAGCAGGCGAAGCCGTAAAAATCAAAGTTGGTTTTAATGCTGCAGCCGCAGGCCCTTTCAATAAGCCCATCACCATATTTTATAACGATGGTAAGCAAAAAGTGATATTTATTTCAGGTGAGGTACAAAGTACACCTTCCACCCCGGCACCTGCAAATCAGGGATTGGCCAAAATCAAACAATAACCATCGGAATTTTTGGTGATTTCTTCATATTAAAAAATTGAAATGAAAAAAATCTTATCCTTTTTCGTTTTGGTAATAGGTTCTTTGTTTGTAATGGCCGGATGGCAGAATGAGGGGTTGAAATTTGAAAAATCAAATCACAGTTTCGGTACCGTTAAGCAAAATGAACCTGTAACCGTCGAGTTTAGTTTCACGAATATTGGGGGAAAACCGGTGATCATTGAAGATGCGACCGCAGAATGCGGGTGTACAAAACCTGAATTTCCACCAAGGCCAATTGCTCCCGGAAAATCAGGTAATATAAAAGTCACTTATGACAGTAAAACATTAGGTGTTTTTACAAAAAAGATTACTGTAAAACTGGTAAATAACCCTAAACCATACGAGTTGACAATTACAGGAACCGTAGTTTCCTGATTATTCTTAATTTATCATAAAACAAGTCCCTTTCAAAGGGACTTTGTTATTTACAGGATACAAATCCCGCCCATCCAAAGAACACTTGCTAATTTTGACTGCCAAAAATTTTTTTATGCCTCAAATCAGTGAAAGGGGATTTGCCATGCCGGCCAGCCCCATACGAAAGCTTGTACCATTTGCCGAAGCTGCCAAAAAACGCGGTACACGCGTTTTTCATCTCAATATTGGCCAACCTGATATTGCTACCCCCCAAATCATGATGGATGCCATCCGGAATTCGGATATTAAAGTTGTTGAATATAGCCACAGCGCAGGTAATGAAAGTTACCGCAGAAAACTGACCGGCTACTACAAAAGTGTTGGGGTGGATGTTACACACAATCAAATCATTATTACAACCGGTGGCAGTGAAGCTATCCTGTTTGGATTTATGGCTTGTTTGGATCCCGGTGATGAAGTTATTATTCCCGAACCGTTTTATGCCAACTATAACGGATTTGCTATTTCAGCAGGCGTGAAAGTCGTACCCGTAACATCAAGCATTGAAACCGGGTATGGTCTGCCCCCGATTCAGGATTTTGAAAAACTGATTACGGAAAGGACCAAAGCCATTGTAATCTGTAATCCAAACAATCCCACCGGCTACCTCTACAGCAGAAAGGAACTTGAACTGCTGAAAGAGATCGTGGTAAAGCACAACTTATATCTTTTCAGTGACGAAGCATACCGGGAGTTTTGCTATACCGGCGAACTCTTAAGCGTATTGCAAATGGAAGGCGCTGATGAAAACCTCGTGGTGATGGATACCATCAGTAAAAGATATAGTGCCTGCGGTGCAAGGCTTGGGGCACTTGTCACCAAAAATCAGTCGGTGTTGGATGCAGTCATGAAATTTGCACAGGCAAGGCTTAGCCCGCCCACATTTGCCCAAATTGCAGGAGAAGCCGCACTCGACCTTCCTGCGGATTATTTTACAGAAACCAAAGCCGAATATCTTCGCAGAAGGGATTTATTGGTTTCGCGTTTAAATAAAATGGAGGGTGTTTTCTGTCCAAATCCCGGTGGGGCCTTTTATGCAATGGCAAAACTGCCTATTGATGACAGTGATGCTTTCTGTCAGTGGCTGCTCGAAGAATTTGAATTCAATGGACAAACCGTGATGCTAGCACCTGCAACCGGATTTTATGGTACCCCCGGCCTTGGCAAACAGGAGGTTCGTCTTGCATATGTTTTAAATGTCGAAGCGTTGGATGCTGCAATGAACTGTCTTGAACAGGCCCTCAAGGTTTACCCGGGTCGACAATAAAAGTTTTTAGAAAATACAAAGACACGCATACAACTGCGTGTTTTTTTTGTTTCAATATAAACATTAAAAATATAAATATTTGTTTTATTTTAAGGCTATTAATCTATTTTTGACCGTGAACAATAAAATTTTTTGAAAAAATGTCGATGAGCAGAAAATTAGCACTTATTCCTTTCGCTATTCATTATTTAATAGTTCAGTACCCGGGGAGCCACAAAAAGTATATGAGGAGATTGATACAGGTGATACCGCCTGGATGCTGATGGCAAGTGCCCTGGTATTAATCATGACGCCCGGCCTTGCGTTTTTTTATGGAGGCATGGTCAGAAAAAAAAATGTATTAAGTACCATGCTGCAAAGTTTTATCTGCATGGCCATTATTACGGTTCTGTGGGTGGTATTGGGCTTTAGTCTTGCTTTTGGGGATAGTATTGGAGGTATTATTGGCAACCCTGGTACCTTTTTTATGATGAAGGGCGTTCTGGAAGGGGCTCCCTGGGTGGCTGCACCAACCATACCGCTTTTGGTATTTGCCTTTTTTCAGCTAAAATTTGCCATTCTTACACCGGCCCTGATTACGGGAGCCTTTGCAGAAAGGATCAGGTTTACATCGTACATTTTATTTATTGTCCTGTTTAGCATTTTGATTTACAGTCCTCTTGCACATGCAACCTGGCACCCTGAGGGTATTTTGGCAAAAATGGGTGTTCTGGATTTTGCAGGCGGAACCGTAGTGCACATGAGTGCGGGATGGGCTGCTTTAGCCTGTGCCTTATACCTAAAGCAACGAAATGAAGCAGAGCATCAACCTGCAAGGATTTCCTATGTGCTGTTGGGTACAGGATTACTCTGGTTTGGTTGGTTCGGATTCAATGCAGGATCGGCTTTCGGGGCAAACAACCTGGCTTCTACGGCCCTTGCAACCACTACAACCGCGTCTGCGGCGGCTGCATTTTCATGGGTTATTTTTGATGCGGTGCGTGGGCGCAAGCCCGGTGCCATGGGAACCTGTATAGGGGCTGTGGTGGGCCTGGTGGCAATTACCCCTGCGGCAGGTTTCATCAGCATTCCACATTCCCTTATTGTAGGAATTGTAAGTGCCATCATCAGTAATATGATGGTGGAATGGAGAACGAAGCGTACCAATATTGATGACACTTTGGATGTATTCCCCTGTCATGGTGTAGGAGGAATAAGCGGCATGATCTTAACAGGCGTTTTTGCCCATCCGCACATTAATGGCATTGTAAGCAACAAGGGGTTGATTTTTGGCGAATGGGGCTTATTCTCGGCACATTTAATTGCACTCGTTGCTGTTTCGGTATTTGCTTTTGGAGGCTCCTGGATCTTATTAAAGGTTACAGATATGATTTCACCGCTGAGGGTAAGCAGCGATGAAGAACTGGAAGGTCTCGATTGGAGTCAACATGGTGAAAAACTGTAAAAATTAATTCGCCTGAAATGGGTGAATAAAAGTGATTATTTAATAAAGCATCCATTCTTTTCGATAAAAGAGGCTTGTTTACGGTAAACATCCAACCTACATCAAAAGAATCATCTTTTTCATATGGCAAGCAATCGTTGAGCCGTCCTGTTTCTACAGGACGGCATTTTTTTATGCCCCAAAATGAAAATATTTTTTTCATTTTTATTTTTTACACCTAATTTCAATATTTAAAATAGTCTTCATTTTGTTTGATTTGAATACCGTAAGGGAAAGAGCAAAACATTTGTTAGAAACTGGTTTATCAGAAAAACTAACATATCACTGTTATCCACATACTGTTTGGGTCGTGGAGAGTTGTCTTGTTTTAGCTAAAAATCAGGGAATAGAAAACCCGGAAGATCTGAGGCTTTTAGAAACTGCGGCATGGCTTCATGATGCAGGATTTACGCGTACTTATTTTAACCACGAAGAGAAAAGTTGTGAAATTGCCATAGAAATATTAAACGGGGAAGGGGCAACAAAAACAGAAGTTGATAAGGTTTGTACCCTGATTATGAGCACCCGTATTCCTCAATCTCCTTGTTGTCTTTTAGGGGAAATTTTATGCGATGCAGACCTTGATTACTTAGGAAGGGATGATTTTTATTATTGGTCACTCCAATTAAAAAAAGAATGGGAAAACCATGGAATAATCAAGTCAAACGAAGAATTTGAAGAGCGGCAGTTAAAATTTCTCAATGCCCATCGTTATCATACGCAGGATGCGCAAAACAGAAGGGAACCTGTAAAACAATTGTATTTAAAGGAATTGATGAAAAATCATACAATTCGCATTTCCGCCTGATCCGGGAAATTCAAAAATTACGGAATCAATAAGCCTGTATTATCTGCTGATCTGAAACTTATTTGTTTCAAGTACTTTGCCGGAGGAACTCCTTAGCTGGAAAACATAAACCCCCCTGAAATATTCTGCAAGATTCAAGGTAATCCTTTGAGAATTAACCGGAAGGGACGAAACCTGTCTTCCAAGAAAGCTATAAACCTGAAGTACAGTCCCCCTCTCAACGGGCTCTTTA
Organism: Chitinophagaceae bacterium; assembly: GCA_025455245.1. Taxonomy (GTDB): domain Bacteria; phylum Bacteroidota; class Bacteroidia; order Chitinophagales; family Chitinophagaceae; genus Phnomibacter. The sequence continues at coordinate 1,376 of JALOMX010000163.1, read as the reverse complement.
AATTCAAATGTTATAAAATTAACGGCAGGGTTGGGGTAGAATTTGACTACAGGTTGCCTTTGAGGAAGTGACGGCTGTTCAGGTTTTTGTGCCAAAACACCCGATGTACCTAAGGCCAGAATGACTAATATGCTAAGGATGAACTTCAACTATTGATATATATCCTTTGCAAATTACTACGTTTATTTTATTTATTGTGCAAAAGGCCAATTTTTTTTGAAATTATTATTCCATTAACACGATCAACCTATTTTAAATTAAAAAACCTCCCGATTGGAAGGCTTTTTAATAATAATCTGACTAGGATTGTTGATTAAAGTGATTTCAACACATTCATCAGGGCATTAAAATTGGGTATTTCGCCTGCGTTTTCTAATACTTCTTCATAGGCAATATTGCCATCTTTGTCCACCAAAAACGCTGACCGCTTACTTACACCCTTCATGCCGAAAACAAAATTGTCGTACAATGAACCATAAGCCGCAGACACCTCTTTATTAAAGTCGCTTAACAAAGTAAAATTGAGATTTTGGTCTTCTTTGAACCTCCCAAGTGTAAAGACACTATCCACACTTATTGCCAGCACTTTTGCATTTACATCATTGTATTGTGCAATATTGTCCCTTACAGAGCATAACTCAGTAGTACAAACCCCGGTGAAGGATTGGGGGAAAAATAAAATTAGCACCGGCTGACCTTTAAAACTGCTGAGGGTTACTTCTTTCTTTTCAGTATCAAATAGTGTAAAATCAGGTGCTGCCTGTCCAATCTGTAATGCCATAATTCTTTGTTTAATTTTATAGTTTAATAAAAAAGATCATTTCTAATTCGATCACACAAAGCAAAAATAACCCCGCAAACATGATTTTGTTTAACCCATTTCATATTCCGAAAGAAAGAATCAATTTTTTACCAAAAAAGAAAAGCGGTGATCAAAAAATTATCGTCTCAAAAAAACGCACATTAATCCCCTACCTATATATTTGATTGAAAATCAAAAACATAATAGAGCTTATGATGAATCAATTTGGAAAACTTTTTGTATCCGGAATTTCATTAATGACCATTTGCACCATGTCTGCCGCCCAGTCAAGCGTAGGCATTGGAACAAATAACCCTAACCCCAAATCTGTTTTACATTTAGAAGCTCCTGCAGGAAATCAGGGATTGTTATTACCAAGGCTTACAACAGCCCAAATGCAGGCAAACCCCTTTTTCAATTCACTGGGGATTGCGGACAAAGGGCTAACGGTATATGATACTGATAGAAACCAAATGTTCAGTTGGGACGGCACCGGCTGGAAAAGCAGTGCAAAATTTTCGCTTCCTTATGTCGATTCGCTTGAAAATGCTCCTGCAGGAACCAATTTGATGCG
>JALOMX010000162.1 GCA_025455245.1 Chitinophagaceae bacterium | reverse complement strand
TTACCCCCACTCCGCTTCTTCACGCTCCTTATCCTGCTTGTACACGCGCTTGCTGATCAGGATACTGAGTTCATACAATCCAAGCAATGGTAACACTACTATCAGCTGACTCATCCAGTCAGGACTTGGGGTAATCACCGCGGCCAGCACCAGCAGGGCAACCACGGCATACTTGCGGTATTCTTTTAAAAAGCTGGGGGTGATCAGACCGATGCGGGTAAGTACATAGCTGACAACAGGTAACTGAAAGGCAAGGCCGGTACCAAGGGTAATATCCACCAGGTTGCTGATATAATCATTCAGCACCGGCTTTGTTTCAATGACATTCATGCTGCCAATTTTAAAATTGGCGAGAAAACTAAATGTAAATGGGGCCAGTAAAAAATAACCAAAAGACACACCCAGGAAAAAGAAAAAGGAAACAAACAGAATGGCGCCCCGGCTGCTTTTCAGTTCTTTGGGCGTAAGCGCCGGCTTGATAAACCGCCATATTTCCCAGAAAATATAAGGAAACGCTGCTACAAAGCCACCCACAAAGGCAATGGAAATAGCCCCCATGAACTGACCTCCAAATGTGGTGGTTTGCATTTGTACCTCGGGGGCAGGCAAACAAAGCGCATCTCCCGCACCAATCCGCTCACCAAAGGCACAAAGCCATTTGTAGGTAACAAAGCCATCGTTCAGCGGACCAAAAACCACAACATCCATCACCTGATCCAGGAAAACAAAAATGAGGATGGCCATGATGATGACTGAAAGCAGTGACCTTACGATATGCCATCGCAATTCCTCAAGATGATCTACAAAGCTCATCTCGGCTCCGTCTTCCGTCTGCTTTTTGCGCCGTTCTATCAGTTTAAATGCCACCTGTTTTCTGTCTTTTGGTTTTTTCCTTCCCTTTGGGAAGCCGCAAAGGTAAGGGTGGGGGGCATTTGGCAGCAATCGGACAATCAGGCGTATGCGCTCCCGGCAAATACCCGGTGCTCATCAAAAATTCGTTGACGATTTCCCCGCCGGTAAACCGGAAGGTCTTTTTGAACAGTTTTACCCAATCCGTCTTTTCCTTCGGGTGGTGGGCCTCTATCCAAGCCTTAAAACTGCCGAATTCCTTTTGCAGCAACAAAACCTGTTGAGCATTGTAAATGGCAGCGTCCACTTTTAAGCGGTTGCGAATGATACCGGCATCGTTCAGGAGGCGCTCGCGGTCTTTTTCCCTGTAAGCCGCAATTTTTTGGATGCTGAACCCGCTGTAAGCTTTTCGGAAGCTTTCCTGTTTTTTCAGGATGGTTGTCCAGCTTAATCCTGCCTGATTGATTTCAAGGATCAGGCGGCCAAAGAGTTCGTCATCGCTTTCAATGGGAAAACCGTATTGGGTATCGTGGTATTGTTTATGCAGCAGGTAAGCCTCATCACTGCCACCCTTGGCTATGTATGCACAGTACGACATGTTTTTTACTTTCGACCAAATATCCTCCCTTCCCTAATGCAAAATGCACCGGCCGTCAAAAATTGTGATGTTTATGATGGATGGTTGAGTTGGTGCAGGTATCCCTTCATGCCTTCTAAGTATTTATGTCCGCGCCTTTCGGCAAGGCCATCGGCAAGAAGCATCAGCGCCGCCTGCAATGCAAGCCCTGCCCCGATACCCATCCAAAACTGCTTATCGGGATTGCTTCTGAAAAAAACAAATAGTACGGCACCGGTAAGCAGCAAGCCGATCTCCGTATAGCGATAAGCAGCAAAATTCTTCATTACTTTTTCCATGCGCGGCAATTCCTCTTTTGCAAGGGCATCGGTATTCATATCCATTTTGTACACAATGTCTTTTCGCTGCTCATCGCTTCGCGAAAAAACCGTGTAGCCTACCACCAACTGAATGATGCCAATGAGCAATACAGGTATGGCGGCGCCTTTGGCCCATTGGTGTTTCAGGTAAAAAAATAAAAACGTTGCCGCCAAAACTGCCACCACGCCAATAATCATGAATAGCAGGCTTTCCTGCTTTTCTCCGTTGAAATAAGCTTCTACATCGGCTTTGGTAAACATGATGCTGTTTATTTAATTACAGCAAATATCTGCATTAATGGATGCGCCCCGCAATATCATCGTCCAGAGGGCTGATGCCGCTTTCAAAAAAACCGATCAGGTTTCCGGAAGGGTTGATCAGGTATTTGCAAAAATTCCAGGTGGGTTCCTTGCTGTTCCAACCGTTTTTAGCAGGGTCGGTCAACCATTGATACACTTCATTTTTGTCCAACCCTTTTACATCCGATTTCATCATTACCGGAAATGTAACCCCAAAATTGCTGCCACAGAATTGGGCTATTTCATCATCATTGGCCGGTTCCTGTCCGCCAAAGTCGTTGGCAGGAAAAGCAAGCACGGTAAGGCGCCCTTTGAATCGTTCCTGCAGTTGCTGCAATTCGGCATATTGGGCAGTGTACCCGCAATCGCTTGCGGTATTGGTCAATAGAATGTACTGTCCTTTAAAGTCATGAAAGCTGACAAGTTCTCCCTGATTGGTATAAGCATTCAGGGTATATATCGGAATGCTCGGGGCGTTGTTTTTTTTATTGATTGCGTGTTTCCCATTGTATTTCAGCCATTTACCCGCCATTAATAACACAGGGTAAAACGTTTTTTTTAAAGTTTGCGTGATGGTCATAGCATTTCTTTAACAGGTTGAGGATTGGAATGGTTGAGTGACAGGATAATAAAGGTGATGAAAATGGACTACTTCGAAAAATGGCCGGCAATTATGTTCATTTAGAGGGAATAAAAAAACGCTTTGGGGTTGTAAAAAGGGGTAAACAACCCTTACTTTATGACAAATTCAAATGAATTAGCCCTTACTTTGTTACAGATTTTTGAAAAAATTGCCCTTACTTTGTTACAAAATCTTGTAGTTAATACCCTTACTTTATGCAAAGTAAATTAATAATCAATTGATTTTCAAATAAATGAATGATTACAGGAGAAATATTGAAACATGGCTGGAGGGTTGGAAAAGAAAGGAAAATAGAAAACCGCTTGTATTGAGGGGTGCAAGGCAGGTTGGAAAAACCACCATTGTTCGGCAATTTGGCAGCAGGTACAAACAGTATATCGAGTTGAACCTCGAAAAAAAGGATGATGCCGGTCTTTTTCAGGAGATTTCAGATATCCATGCCTTGACAGAAGCTATTTTCCTCTTTCATAAAAAGCGGATATCCGAACAGGATACGCTGTTGTTTATCGATGAAATACAGGCGGTACCCGAGGCAATAAATCAGTTGAGGTATTTTTTTGAAGAACTGCCATGGCTGCATGTGATTGCCGCCGGAAGTTTGCTGGAAACCCTATTGCACGAAAACCTGCGTATTCCGGTGGGCAGGGTAGAGTATGCTGTCCTGAGGCCTTTAAGTTTCGATGAGTACCTTGGCGCTATAGGCGAGACCGGACCGCAGGAATTTTTCCATCGGCTTCCGGTTCCTGATTATGCCCATACCGCATTACTTGACCACTTCCACAGGTTTACCATGCTCGGCGGCATGCCCGAAATAATTGGAGAATATGCCATGCACAGGGATGTGCAGGCGTTGGGAACCATTTATAGAAGTTTACAGGAAAGCTATAAAAACGATGTGGATAAATATGCCCGAAACACAACGATGGTGCAAACCTTGCGCCACGCCATTGATAGCCTGCCAAGAGAGGCCGGTCAACGCATTAAGTTCGAGGGGTTTGGCAATACAAACTACCGCAGCCGTGATATGGGAGAGGCGCTACGCACATTAGAAAAAGCATTGCTGCTGCATTTGCTTTATCCAACCACCCAAACCGATTTTCCACTGATGCCCAATATGCGAAAATCACCAAGGCTTCAAATGCTGGATACCGGGCTAATGAATTTTTACAGTGGGTTACAGCCTCAGCTTTTGGTATTAAAAGACCTGAACAACATTCATGGTGGCAGGGTAATAGAACATATGGTTGGGCAGGAAATTCTGGCAAGTTCTTTTGAAATTGACCACAAATTGATTTGGTGGACCCGTGAAGAAAAACACTCTATGGCAGAAGTGGATTTTGTTATTCCTGTGGAAGGCCACCTTATTCCTGTAGAAGTAAAATCAGGTGAAACAGGAACGCTTCGGTCATTATTAATGTTTATGGATATGGTACCACATCAATGGGCCATCAGGTTGTATTCAGGAAAAATAATGCTGAATGAGGCAAATACCCCCTCGGGCAAAAAGATAAAGCTGCTGAACCTTCCATATTACTTAGCCGAAAAGGTGGAAGTATATGCGAAGTGGTTCATCACAGAGCATCCCTGAAAGCCGCGAGGTACTTTTCAATAAAGCGCTCTTTTTCCTTAGCCTTATACTGCATAATGAAACGGGGATGTTCCAGTGCAACGATCTTTTTAAAAAAGCCATATTCGTTGTTTAGTTTTTGCAGGTACTTTTCATTTTTACCGGTGCCAAAACAAAAACAAACCTCGAAACCATAAAATCATGTACGGCTTTTGAAAGTTCTTTGCTGTCGTAGTAATTATAATTCACCTCTTTTCCATCAGGCCTGATGGATGTAAATCCAAGCGGACAAAGCGAATTGATGTAGAAACTGCCGTAAAAATCCTGCTCTCCGCCATAGGCTTCAATCATATCGTACACAAAGGCTGATGAAGGCTCATGAGCCATATCGCCCTTGTAGGCGATGCCGCAACGTGCAATTAATCTTTTGGGATCGGTAAAAGGAATGCCTGTAAGCCCTGCCCCAAACCTGCCCGGGTTGATGCCAAGGATCAGGTGACGCTTCCGGTTGTCGTGGTAGTATTTCCGGTAAAAAGCGGAAGAAACTTTCAGTGCCTCCCTGCTTTCACGAAAAGGATTCATGATGCGGATACCCTTTGGAAGATTTCCTTCAAAATGAAGGGTTTTGTTGAATGCAATAATACGGGATGCTAACGTGGCCATGGATGCGGCAAATGTCGGAATTATTGACCCTGCTCTTCTTCAAAAAACAAATCGTCAACCTTTACCCCAAACACTTTTGCCAGGTCAAACGCAAGTTGCAGTGAGGGGTTGTACTTGTTCTTTTCCAGGAAAACAATGGTTTCCCGCCTTACCTGAACCTTCTTCGCCAATTCATCCTGCGTAAGGTTGAACCTCGCCCTGTATTCCCTGATGCGGTTATTCATTTCTTAATCCCCTTACATGAATGATTACCCAAACAATGCCAAATGTCAGTGCCATTCCCAAAATACCGGTGCCAATCCACACTTCTGTGTCCAGCAAAATCCTGTCCTTTACATAAAGAATGACAAGCCACAGGTAAAGCGAAATGTAATAGGAAAGGGAAGCCGTTTTTTGCATTTCCTTTCTTGTCATTTCATCTTCTGCGGGTTCGCCCCTTTTTTCGCTCCGCAACCGGGTAAAACCAAAGTAGGCAGCAAATACGATCATCAAACCAATTACCCCAAACTGCAGGATCTCAAATGCCGGAAGGCTGCCTGATGAATTGAAAATCCAGCCAATGACGGAAATGACCACCAGCGTAATAACTGTGAATATTAAATAAGACCGTTTCATAAAAAATAATTTTGTTAGAAAATTCTAACACAAAGTTAGAAATATATAACATCAAAACAGACATTTTTAAAAAATTTTTTGCCGCCGGCAACAACCTTTCCCGGGCAGGAGCAAGAGGATTTCGCTTTTTTAATAAAAGAAGGTAGTTCCGTTATCTGGAATTTCATTTTAGTCCTAATCTTTGTCATTTTACAGACCATTCAGCTTCATTAGCTTGCAACCCATCGAAAAATTTATTGGTTCATGCACGAAATTTCCCTGGTACACAGCATATTCCGCTCTTTAAAGGAGCAGTTTCCCGATAAAATGGAAAACCTGCTTCGTGTAAAAGTGAAGGCCGGTCTGCTGAGCAATGTGCAACCTTTACTGATGCAAAGCGCCTGGGATGCCGTGCTGGAATGCGAACAGGAATATGGAGATGTAAAACTGGATATGGAAATTTTACCTGTTTTGATTGAGTGTTCTGCATGCGGAAAAGTAAGTCAGGTGGATGACTATGTCTTCATCTGTTCGTGTGGTGAACCTTGCAGGAATATTATTCAGGGACAGGAGTTGCTGATCAGTGAGGTTGAGTTTGAAGAATGATATTAATGTACGATGTATGAATTTCGATTTACCATGTTTTTTGACCATCCAATCCGTGAAATCCGTGCTATCCGTGTCAACAAAACAAGTTATGGTAAATGCCGAAAATATCCGCAGTGTCCCCTTCGGGAGACACTGCTCTGACAAAATATTGAAGTACGAAGTTGGTTTAGAGTAGTTTGGTTTGGTTCAGGGGTGTTTAGGATTGGGGGTAACCATTTTGGAATTTGGAATTTTATAGTTTGGAATTTTAAACATTGATATATGATCGAAACGAAGCCCAAGAGTAACCGGGCACCGGTTGGAAGTGTGCAATGCGAAAACACGACGCTTCATTTGCTGAAGGCAAATGATTTTGTGGCCAAAGCCATCCGGGAAAAATTGCCCCACATACTTATCATCAATGTATGTTCGGCGCCGGGCAGCGGCAAAACCACGCTGATGCAGGAAACAGCCAAAAGGCTTGGCGACAGGCTGAATATTGCCGTACTGGTAGGGGACCCCGAAACAGAGCGGGATGCTGTCCGTATGAGGGATGTGGGTATCAACGCGCTTCAGATCGTAACCGGAGGGATGTGCCATATTGAAGCACAAATGATATTGCAGGCACTCGATCATATCGACCTGACGGGGGTCGACTTGCTGTTTATTGAAAATGTAGGCAACCTGGTTTGTCCTGCAGCTTTCGATCTTGGCGAAGACTACCGCGTAACGCTGCTCGCTTCAACCGAAGGCGATGACAAACCCAAAAAATACCCGCGCATGTTTCTGACAAGCGAATTGCTGCTGGTGAGCAAAAGCGATCTGTTGCCTTATGTACCCTTTAGTATGGAAGCCGTTACCAAAGATGCCCGTGAAGTAAATCCGGATATACATGTATTAACCATCAGCAGCCTGAAAGGTGATGGATTGGATGAATGGTGCAACTGGCTGTTGCAAAAAGTTGATGAGAAAAAGAATTCGTCGGGCAGGGTATAATGGAAATCCTGCACTCCATATTGCCGTCAGATGCAAATGATTATCAGGATAGTTCCGATGAGTTACACTGGCATATCCATTTCCGGGGTAGGGTACAAGGCGTTGGTTTCAGGCCTTATGTTTATCAAAAGGCCCGGGTGATGGGTTTAACAGGTGCCGTTAGCAATGGACTTGATGGGGTGCATATCTGGCTGATGGCAAAAGAATTTCAGGCGCGGTCTTTTTACCGGCAGATTCTCGACAATCCGCCCCCGTTATCCATCATTAGTGCAAGTTCATTTGCAGCGTTAATGCATGATCATGATTCAGGTTTCCGAATCATTCTTGATGAACGTGAAAGCAGTCCCGATCTTTGGATTACCCCTGACTTTGCCATGTGCCCTTCCTGCAAATCCGAACTGGAAGACCCAACGGACAGGCGGTACCGTTACCCCTTCATCACCTGCACACAATGCGGGCCAAGGTATTCGGTTATGAATGCCTTGCCCTTTGAGCGTCACCTGACTACCATGGAGCCTTTCGGATTTTGTGCAACATGCAGACATGAATTCAATGACCCTGCCGACAGGCGCTTTTATGCACAAACCATGTCGTGCCCGGATTGCGGGGTGAAAATGGAATGGAGGGATGGCAACGGAAATCGTATAGAAGCATCGCCGGAAGAAATCATTTCAAGTGTTAAGGATGCAATTCAAAAGGGCTTCATTATTGCGGTAAAAGGAATTGGTGGCTTTTTGCTGATGACAGATGCATCCAATACATCTGCCATACAACGACTGCGGCAAAGAAAGCACCGGCCTTCAAAACCATTTGCCATTATGTATCCGGGCATTGAATCGCTTCAAACAGATACTACACTCTCTGAAAGGCAGTCCGTTGTGCTTACTTCATTGGAAGCGCCCATTGTTTTGATACCCATCAGCCATAAAATGAAGCAGTCACTTGCTATTGCAGCATTGGCGCCGGGTTTGGATAAGTTGGGCATCATGCTGCCCTATGCACCTTTGCTCCACCTGATTGCCCAATCGTTTGGTAAGCCCGTAGTAGCCACAAGCGGAAATGTAAGCGGTGCTCCTATCTGCTTTACCAACGGGGATGCACTGACGTCACTTTATGGCATCGCAGACTTTTTTCTCCTGCACAACCGCGATATTGTTACCCCTCAGGACGACAGTGTTGTTTCCATTGCCGGGGGAAACGCTCCGGACATTATACTCAGGCGCTCACGGGGATATGCCCCCGCCTGCGAACCTTACCGCACTACATCAGCAAAAAGCATATTGGCTACCGGGGCATTGATGAAAAGCAGTTTCGCTATGGCCCACCACCAAAGGGTGTATGTAAGCCAGTATCTTGGTAACACGGACAGCTATGAAGCTCAACAGGCCTACCAACATACCTTAAAACATATGCAGCAATTGCTTCGTTTTGAGCCGGAGGTCATCCTCACAGATGAACATCCTTTATATTTTTCGCATCAGTTGGCAATGACAATTGCTGAAGAGAAAAAGTTACCGTTGAAAAAAGTTCAACACCATAAAGCTCATTTTGCCGCTATAATGGGCGAGTGTGGTCCTCTGGAAAAAAACCGGAATGTTTTGGGCATCATATGGGACGGAACAGGACTGGGCGATGATGGCAACAGTTGGGGTGGCGAGTTTTTTACCTTTGCAAAAAACAGTATACACCGCCTGAATCATTTTAACTATTTTCCTTTTCTGCTCGGCGATAAAATGGCCATGGAACCGAGGATTGCCGCTTTGTCCCTTTTACACACATGCAGATGCCACATGAATAGTATAGATCAGCTTTTTTCAAAAGATGAATGGAGCCTTTATAATCGTTTGCTTGATGACTATAACGGCATTTTTACCTCATCGGTTGGCAGGTTAATTGATGCGGCTTCCTGCCTGATCACCGGGATTACAAAACAATCGTACGAAGGTGAAGCGGCGATGAGCCTCGAGGCATTGGCCAACGATTGGTGCAGGGCTTACGGATGGCAGATGGATGAAAGCTATTTACCGGGATGGTATGCCGAAAAAAATGTTCCTACAGCAGAAATTATCAAGGCAGTTTGGGAAGATGTCCAAATGGATGCCGACCCTGCAAGGATGGCCGCAAAATTTCATGCAACCCTGGCAGATATTGCAGGTTCGGTGGCTGATAGGGCAGATGCAGAAGACCTTTGTTTCAGCGGCGGTGTGTTTCAAAACAGCGTGCTTGTAAACATGTTGATCCATCGGTTGCAAAAAAGGTTTAAGTTGCATTTTCATAAATACCTTTCACCCAACGATGAAAATATTTCCTTTGGACAATTGGTTTATTTTGACAGAGGAATCGATGGGTAACAGGAATAAAAGAAAAGTCAGGAATTAAGTGAAGATAGAGCTTGAAAAAATCAGTTAATTATATTAAACTTTAAATTAATAGATATATGTGTTTGGCAATACCGGGAAAAATTTTGAGCATTGAACAGGTGGCAGACCGCCCCGGAAGAATGGCAAGGGTTTCATTTGGAGGCATTGTAAAAGAGGCTTCCCTTGAAATGGTACCCGATGCAGGCATTGGCGATTATGTGTTGGTGCACGTTGGCGTTGCTATCACCAAAGTAGATGAAGAGGAGGCGGCAAAAACATTGGAATACCTGAAGGAGATCGGAGAACTGAATGAACTTGAAGAAACGGAAAATGAAGATCCTCCTAAAACTCAATAAACAGAGGAAACTTTTATAAAAAGCCACATTTAATAATTATGAAAAAGATTGTTATCAGCCTGTTCATAGCGTTCTTAGCTGTTCCGGTTTTACTGGCGCATGAATTTTGGATTCAGCCGCAACAGTATATTGTTTCACCGGGTACGAAGCTTCCCTTTTCGCTTTTTGTTGGTGAAAATTTTCAGGGTGAACCATGGGCTAAACGGGAAGCGCGTACGGAGCGCCTCGAGCATTATTCTATTGGAAATCCTTACAATCTAACCGCATT
>JALOMX010000161.1 GCA_025455245.1 Chitinophagaceae bacterium | reverse complement strand
GGTAAAAGCATATCCGTGCTCTGTTCTGTGCGGACGGTCGTTTTCTATCACCGGGTTTAGCCACAGTGCGGTAATGCCCATTTTTTCAAAATAATCCAGATGGTCAATAATGCCCTGAATGTCGCCGCCATGGCGGTTGAAAACCGTATCGCGGTTAAGCGATTGGTCGAGCATGCCTGCAATGCGGTCGTTGGTGGTATCACCGTTTGCAAAGCGGTCCGGCATGATCAGGTACATCAGGTCGGCACTGGTAATGCCCTGTGCATATTGGGTGCCTTTTCCCTGCCTGCGCGGTTTCAGCGGCCATTCTACAGGGGTGGTGATCGTTTTTTTCTTACCCGATGCCGGTTGTATAAAATTAAACACAACGGTGCCCGGTTTGGCGTCGGGGGCTATGCTCAGGTCAATGGCGTAATACATTGAATTTTCAAGAGGCGTAACTTTTTCTACACTCACTCCGGGATATTCAATCATTACTTCCTGCCTGTTAAAGCCTTCTGTTTTTCCTTTCACCAATACCTGCACCTTGTTCCATTGCATGCCCGGCCACCAATGGGTAGGGTAGCAGGTCGCAGCAGGTTGAGGCGGGGTAGATACCTTCTTGTTTTTTTGGGCAAAAAGCTGAATACTGAAAAGCGAAACAATTAAAACTATCAGGAATATTTGATTGTTCTTCATAAAAGCTATTTTGAAAAATCACAAAGCAATAAACAGAGAATTGCGCTCCCTCTCCGGTGTAAACTCACTTTGTAATTTTTAATTATTTATTCTTTATTTCTTATTCTCAATGGCCTTCTGTCGTAATGACCACTTTTGCCAGAATGCCCGCCAATACCATACTTGCTCCCGAAAGTGCAATGATGTAAACGCCTTCGCCTCCCAATGCCAGCAACAGCATACCCCCGAAAAAGCCTGCAATGATTTGCGGAATGGTGATGGTTGCATTGAAAATGCCCATATACACACCTGTTTGCTCCGGCGGAAGTGAAGAAGAAAGGATGGCATAAGGCATAGCGAGAATGGCGGCCCAGGCCATTCCAATGCCAATCATGGGCAGAAAGAGTGCATACTTATTGGTAATGAACATCATGGAGATCAAACCAATGCCACCGGCAATCAAAGAAAGTGCATAGGTGGTCCTTCTTCCATATTGCCCTGCAAGTTTTGGCAACACAAGTGAGTACAGGGCTGCAAACAAACTATACGCGGCAAAAATCACCCCGGTCCAGTTTCCCGCTTCGTTATACTCCTTTGAAGTGGCATCCGTGGTATTCCATATTTTTCCTGCAATGGCATTTGTGGTGTAAACCCACATCAGGAACAGCGAAAACCATGAAAAGAATTGGGTAACTGCCAGTTGCATCATGGTTTTGGGCATGCTTAACACAAGTTGCCAAAAGTTCTTTTTCGGCCCTGAGTCTTCAGGGATATTATTGTACTTTTTGTATTCTTCAGGAGGGTATTCTTTTGTCCTGAAGGAAGTCCAGAGAACCGTGAGTAAAAGAACTGCGCCCCCGATATAAAACGACCAGATAACGGTAGGGGCAACTTTATTGCCCGGAGCGGGTTCATTGGCTATGCCTATTCCTGTCAGGATAAAAGGAAGCAAGGAACCAAAAACGGCCCCTGCATTGATAAGAAAGCTTTGAATGGAATACCCTTTGTTCCGCTGACTATCCGGTACCATATCGCTCACAAGCGCCCTGAAGGGTTGCATGGTTACGTTAAATGAAGTATCCATCAGCAACAGCATGGTAGCCCCAAAGAAAAGCGGAGGCAGTAATGCTGCAAAATGTTCGGAGTTGGGCATAAAAAACATAGCACCTGCCGAAACAAAAGCACCCCCAAGGATAAAGGGAATGCGCCTTCCGAGTTTGGTCCAGGTTTTGTCGCTGCTCAATCCTACAATAGGTTGTACGATCAGACCCGCAACCGGTGCTGCAAGCCAGAATAAACTTAAATGATGGGGGTCGGCCCCAATGGCAGAAAGGATCCGGCTTGTGTTGGCATTCTGAAGCGAATACCCAATCTGTACGCCTAAAAATCCGAAACTGATGTTCCAGATCTGCCAAAAGTTGAGGAGCGGCTTCTGGCTGCCGCCGTTTGATTTTACACTGTCGGGTGCAAAGGCCATAGCAATCGTTTTTACTGGTTAAATTACCTTTTCCGGGGTCGAAATTAAGAAATAATTTAATAATGTGTATTTTTTACATAATTATGGGCTCCAAAAGAAAACAGGCACCTGTTCAGTACCTGTTTATTGGTTGTTTACAATTCAATTATGAAATATTTGCTGTTTCAGTGAAATATTTGATATCACGGTTCAACAGTCAATTCAATTGATTACAGTTGGAAGCCGCTTGGCACTACAGCATTCTTTTTTATCACAACAATTCCGTCCTTAATGGTGTACAGCGGATGGTCGGCAGGCTCAAGATGAGCGCCACCAATAATCCTTACATCATCACCAATGCGGACGTTCTTGTCAATGATGCAGTTTTTCAGGTAACATCTTTCTCCAACACCAATTTTTGGCAGTCCTTTTGCTTTGGCGTCGGCCATTTGCTCAATTGTTTCAAAATAGTCGGCCCCCATCATATAGCAGCTAACAAGATTGGTTCCGTGGCCAATGCGGCTTCGGATACCTATGACGCTTTTTTCAATCCGGCTTGCATTAATGATGCTTGCTTCGGCAATAATGGTATGTTCCAGTGTGGTACCGCTTATTTTGGCAGGGGGCAGCATGCGTGCCCGGGTATAAATGGTTTTTTCCCTGTCGAAAAGATTGAATTGAGGTATGTCTTCCGTAAGGGCAAGGTTTGCTTCAAAGAAAGAATAGATGTTTCCAATATCCGTCCAGTATCCGTCATATTGGTAGCTGCTTACCTTGTACTTTTCAATAGAATTGGGCATGATCTCTTTGCCGAAATCCGTACTGTCTTTATATTCTTCCAACAGAAGATCGAACAGGAGCTTACGGTTGAAAATATAAATACCCATGCTTGCCAGGTAATGCCTTCCCTGTTGCTGCATGTCGGGGCCTGTATCACTTACCCATTCATGAAGAACATCACGTTTGGGTTTTTCGATAAAGGAGTTAATCAGGCCGTCTTCGCCCACTTTCATGATACCAAATTCAGAGGCTTCCCTTTCCGGAACGGGTATGGTGGCAATAGAAATATCTGCGCCAGTGTTTCTGTGTTTGTCGATCATTTCCTGGAAGTCCATCTGGTAAAGCTGATCCCCGCTCAGAATTAAAATGTAGTCGCATTCGTGCTGTTCAATGTGGCGCAGACATTGTCTTACAGCATCAGCCGTACCCTGAAACCAGCTTGGGTTGTCGGGTGTTTGTTCTGCTGCCAGGATATCAACAAACCCTGTACTGAATGCACTGAACTGATAGGTGTTTTTAATGTGTTTATTGAGCGATGCGCTGTTGAATTGGGTAAGTACCCACATGCGTTTGATGTTACTGTTGATACAGTTGCTGATGGGGATATCAACCAAACGGTATTTACCTGCAATAGGAACAGCCGGTTTGCTACGGCTTGCGGTAAGCGGATACAGACGGGTGCCGGCGCCACCTCCGAGTATAACGGCAATCGTTGAATGTGCCATAGGTATTTCGAATTTTGTAGTTAGTAAATATGGTTAAAGATATTAAAAAAATTACTGATAAATTGAAATATAATGATGTGCACTGTTTTCCCAACTGTTATCAATGGCCATCATTTTTTTTCTTGCTCCGTCCAGTATGCCCGGTTGTTCAAAATACCATCCCATGGCACGGTCGATACTTGAGAGTACATCCCAAGCCTCTGCATGATTAAAGATTAAACCATAGCCTTTGCCATCCACATTGGCAATATCAATAACAGTGTCGCGCAAACCGCCTGTATTACGTACCATTGGTACCGTTCCATATCGAAGGGCATACATTTGGTTCAGTCCGCAGGGTTCTACAAGGCTTGGCATCAACAAAAAATCGGCGGCGGCATAAAGCCTGTGTGCCAATTCTTCATTATACCCGATATAACAACTGAAGTTTTTCCCGACAATCGCTTCGAGTCGTAAAAGTTCTGCTTCGAGATGTTTGTGGCCGCTTCCCAATACAAGGAAGTTTATCCGTCCTTCATGGCGCTCAACCCCATTGCCAATTACATCGGGAAGGATTTCAGCAGCCTTTTCTCCTACAAGCCTTCCAATAAAGATAAACAATGGCCATTGCGGGTCGAGGTTAAATTGCCTGCAGATATGCTCTTTGTTCTCTTCCTTACCGGCTTCTACTGTTTCCGCATTATAATTCGAAACAAGATAGGTGTCTGTTTCAGGATCCCAAACCTCGTTATCAATTCCATTTAAAATGCCAAAGCACTTTCCTCTTTCAAATTCAAAGAGATTTTCCAGCCCATTGGCACTGTTCATCAGTTCTTCAAGATAGCTTGGGCTTACCGTGGTAACCCTGTCTGCACATTTTATAGCGCTTGCCAGGGGATTGATGGAACCGCCCCAATCGAGCAAACCGGTTTTCCAGTCATCGTACCATGGGATGTAATGGCTTTTTTCCCAACCCATCCAGCCCTGATACTGGGCGTTGTGAATGGTAATAATGGTTCTTATGGTGGCCAGGGATTGATAACCATAGCAATACTTCATCATAAATGGAATGAGGCCCGTATGGTGATCATGGCAATGTATTACGTCAGGTTTATGTTGCCAGGAATTTAACCAGTCGAGAACGGCAATCTGAAAAGAAACAAATCTTTCGGTGTCATCATCATACCCATAAACCTGTTCGCGGTCAAGCAACCCGTTTATATCAACGAGGTAAAGGTCAAAACCGAGTTTGTTGGATTTTTCTTTGATCACGGCATAACGAAACCAGTTGCTGCCAAGGTAGGTGCCGCCTTCATGTACCAGTTCCCAGTCATTGTTATAGAGGAATTTAGTCCGGTACATGGGCATTACCACTTTGGCAATATGGCCTATCCTGTTTTGATATTTAGGTAAGGCCCCCACTACATCACCTAATCCGCCGGCCTTTGCGACCGGATAACATTCAGCGCTTATGTGAATTATTTCCATCCTTTATTAATCAGATTTCAGGTTGGAAAAGTAGGTAGTATTTATGAAAGGTCATGAATTCGGAAAAAATTTTTCTCTTATTCAAAACCTGTTACTTTTACCCCTATTACTTAATGATTATTAAACAGATATGCCAGCCATTACAACCACCAACAAATCTTCCGGACCCGATGGACTAAAAGGTTCCGGAATTCCTACCAATTACGGTGCCCTTGGTACACTTGTAACCGTATTTTTTTTCTGGGGCTTTATAGCAGCAGGAAACGGAATTTTCATCCCCTTCTGCAAAACATATTTTCAACTCGACCAGTTTCAGAGCCAGTTGATTGATTTTGCTTTTTATGGCGCTTATTATATTGGGGCATTGGTCTTATTTATCATTTCTGCAATCAGGAATGTAGATGTAATGAACCATTGGGGCATGAAAATGGGTATTGTTTATGGTCTTTTGATTAGTGTGGCAGGAGCTGTATTTATGTTGCTTTCATTCAACTTTGGCGGATTTGGTGCTGTGCTGGCATCATTATTTGTTATTGGTTTGGGCTTCTCCCTG
>JALOMX010000160.1 GCA_025455245.1 Chitinophagaceae bacterium | reverse complement strand
GAAGGATTGACTGACTGTGCATTTGAGCTTTTTGAGATTGATGATATAGGGAAACTGAAAACCGAAGTACTGGATAAACATCCCAACCTGTGCGGCTTTGCCATTACCATTCCTTACAAAATAGAAGTTATCCCCTTTTTGGATGACCGGTCGGCGCTTCCGTTGGATGCATGCAATTGCGTGAAGATTTCAGAGGGGAAACTGATTGGGTTTAATACAGATGTGATTGGGTTTGAACAATCTCTTTTACCGCAATTATTACCGGTCCATACACCTGCACTAATACTGGGAACAGGCGGCGCCGCCGAAGGGGTTAAATATGTTTTAAACAAACTTGGAATACCCTTTAGTATGGCAAGTCGCAGCGGCAATGCGGGCACCGTAAGTTACGAACAACTAACTATTGAATTTATCCGGGAGCATAAACTCATCATCAACACTACTCCGTTGGGAACCTACCCGAAGGTAGATGAATGTCCGGCCATCCCCTATGAGGGCATTGGTCCGGAGCACTATCTTTTCGACCTTGTTTACAACCCCGCCGAAACCCTGTTTTTAAAGCTTGGTAAAGAAAGAGGAGCTACCATTAAAAATGGTGCAGATATGCTTGAGATACAGGCAGAGGCAAACTGGAAGATCTGGAACGGGAATTAAACCAATTGCATTTTGTTTTTTAGCATATCTGGCAAGGGTACAGGCCTCCGCTTTTCATAATCAAACAATATCATTCCTGTTTTGGCAAGGCCCGCCACTGACTGCTTTTCTTCTCTGATAATGCTCAACCGATAAATGAGGTCAAAACCAACAGATGAAAAACCAAAGGGAGCCACTTCAATTTTCACCACATCACCATAAAACAATTCAGCCATAAACCGGATTGCAGCATCGGACATTATAAGCCCGAAGCCCTCCACATTTAATTCGCTGTATCCATATTGTTTTAAATACTGTACCCGGGCTTCGTGCACCAACCCTAAAAAAGCATCATTGCCCACATGGTTTCCGTAATTCAGGTCGGTGATCCGTACTGGGATCTCTGTTGAAAAATGATATTTTGCGGGCTCTTCTATTTTTACCTTTTGCATGGTTGGAAAATGTTCGTCACTAATGGAATTTGCTGAAATAATTTATCCCTCCTTCTTCAAAAAAGCTATCAGCTTTTCCACCGCTTTTGCCCTGTGGCTATATTGGGATTTTTCTTCCAATGTCATTTCTGCAAATGCTTTATCAGCCCCGTCGGGCAAAAATACCGGATCGTAGCCGAAACCCTTTTCACCCCGGCGTTCCTTTAAAATAGTTCCTTCACAAATGCCCTCAAAAAGATGGCGATACCCTTTCCATCGAAGAGAAATAACGGTCCGAAACCTGGCATTTCGGTTTTCAACAGCTTCCAGATTTTTCAGCAAGAGGGAAATATTGGCATCATGGCTTACCGGCTCACCGGCATACCGTGCACTTTTTACCCCCGGCGCACCGCCAAGCGCTTCCACTTCAAGACCCGTATCCTCGCTAAAACAATCTTCACCGGTCATTTGAAGGATGACACCCGATTTCTCATCGGCATTTGCCTCGAGTGTGTCGTGCGGCTCGGGAATATCAACGTCAATGCCGGCCTCGGCAAGTGTAATTACCCGTATGCCCGAAGGCACAAGGGGCTGAATTTCCTGCACCTTATGTGCGTTGTTGGTAGCAAAAATGAGTTGATGCATAGCGTAATCTATGATGCGAATATTTTTTGCAAAGCGGCCCATAGTTCTTTCTTCAACGCCACAGCATTGGAGGCAAGCGGGCCCATTTCTTCAAAAGCCGGCGCATACAGGAATGTGCAATGGTTCCATTTTTGAACCTGGAATTGGGGAAACTTAATAGGTGCGCCAATGTCAACCGGTTGCAGGCCAAAGTAAAGCGCAACAACTGCCGGCAACTGTTCCTGTAATGAAAAGTATTCAAGTTGTTGCGTTGCGCTGTTCACAATGGCCACATCAGCAAGCGACAACTTTACGGCTGCTAAAACCTTACCCAGGAAATCAAGGTCTTCCTGATTGAGGTGCAATGCGGTGGGGTCATTTACAACTACCAATATGTTTTTTCCAAATGCACCAAGGTATTGAACCTTTTTACCAGGCTCCTTTGCAACCGGGGCAGCATCTTCCCTGATATCCTGAAACTCCTCCGGAATAGCCACCACTCCCTTAGAAAACATGCCGGCCAATAAGGCGGCAGGCATGGGCTCCAATGTCATTTCTCCTTCATTTATTGATTCTGCCATAAGCTAAACGGCCCCTTTTTCGTAATTTTGCCAAAAATAATACTTGAAATGGTTGCTGCTATGGAAATTAAAACGACACCGGTATTGCGGTCGCGTTTACAGGAAATCGACATTGAGAATGTTCCTTTCGGAAAATACTTTACCGACCATATGCTTGTGGCGGAATATGATGGAAAAACATGGCATTCGGTAGAAATCAAGCCTTACCAGCCTATTCAAATCGATCCGAGCAATGCAGCCCTCCATTATGGTCAAAGCATTTTTGAAGGTATTAAAGCATACCATCAGGAAAATGGCGGGGTTGCAATTTTCAGGCCATACGACAACTGGCATCGCTTTAATGCCTCTGCCGTAAGGATGCAGATGCCGGAGGTTCCCGAAGAAATTTTTGTGGAGGGAATGCGTCAGCTCATTGCCCTCGATAAAGACTGGTGTCCGCACCACGATGACCATGCCCTGTACATCAGGCCATTCCTATTTGCCAGCGATAATGCCATCGGCGTTCGCCCTTCGGAGAAATTCACCTTCATCATCATCCTTAGCCCAACCGGGCCATACTACCCCGCGCCTATGCGCATTTATGTTGAAGAGACGTACACGAGGGCAGCTCCGGGGGGTGTTGGATATGCCAAGACCGCCGGCAATTATGCCGCTGCCATGTATCCCACTGCAAGGGCACAACAACAGGGATATCAGCAGGTATTGTGGACCGATGCTTTCGAGCATAAATACGTGCAGGAGATCGGAACCATGAATGTATTTTTCATATCCGGCAAAAAAGCACTGACACCATCACTGGAAGAAGGAACCATTCTTGATGGCATTACCCGCCGCAGTGTAATGACCGTGCTGAAAGAGATGGGGCTCGAAGTGATTGAAAGAAGAATAGCCGTTGATGAGCTTCAGGAAATGTTCAAAAAAGGGGAACTGAACGAGGTATTTGGTACCGGCACAGCCGCAACCGTAAGCATGATCCGCGAATTAAAGTACCGCGATTTCATCATGGAGTTTGACACCAATGCATGGACCGTTACCCCGGAAATATTAAACCGTCTGAATGATATTCGTTACGGAAAAGTTGCGGATGAACATGGATGGATGTTCCAGGTTTAATCCTTTTCAATAGTTTTAATAGCCCATCGGAAAAAAACCGGTGGGCTTTTTATTTCAGGGTATTCAAAACAGTAAACATTTTTTGCATGATGGATGATGAAGATCCATCAAAATTATTGACAATAAATGCAAAGCTGTAAGTCTTTCCACCTGAAGAAATATAACCGGTATAGGCCCTTACCCCTGTTATGCTTCCGCTTTTCATTTTCAATCCGTTAATGGTTGGTAATCCTTCGTAAAAAGCGCCAAACCAATCCCGTGTGCGTGCGTACTGCATTACCTGCACCAAGGCGCGGGCCGTTACCCTATTGGATGGCGACAAACCACTACCGTCGTACATATGAAGAGATGCATCGTCAATACCCCTTGCCTTCCAGAACTCCCTGATCCTTTTCACCCCTTTCTCCGTTCCGGCGGGCTCTTTTCCATCCTTGCCAATGTGCTTTGCAAGCGCTTCGCCATACAGGTTTACACTTTTTTGCAAAAAGAAATAAACGATGCTGTCAAGCCCGGGACTTGTCCATTGGCCAAGTGGTTTAGAACCCGAAGACTCAAATGAAAAACTCCTTTGCCCCTGCAATCCGTTGAATGGTTCGGACTTAACCCCAAAGAGGGATGCGTTACGCGCAGTCCGGAAAAAATAATCGGCGGGCTCGGCAATAGAACCGCTGATGGTAAATTCCTTTACCCCGGCGGGTACAGTACCGCGTACGGTACCGTTTGGCCAAAGATCGGGGTAAATGATGGCACGGTCGCCGCTACCGGCAGGACCGGTTTTGAGTTCATTTCGCAGATCAACTGCATCGGGCACAGGTTCGGTGCGGGCAATTTTTACCGGTTTCCCTTCGGCTGTTCCGGGGTTCAGTATTAAGTCATACTGGTTTTCGTACCAGTTAAAACCTGCGGCACCGGCCCCGTAATAATTTCCCATATCGTCAAAAGGCCATCCGCCGGGAGTAGCCTGACTGCTGTAACCGGATTCATTTACAATCCATTGCCCTTCCATTTTTCGGATACCGGCCTTTTCCAACATGCCGGCCAATTCACCAAGTTGTGCAAAATTTTTGGTGGAAGCATATCGCCAACTTCCCAACGTCGGATCGCCGGATGCTTCTAAAATGATATTGCCATTTAATACACCATTTTGTATGGTACCCTTATATCCTACCTGTGTGACAAAACGATAAGAAGGCCCGAACATCTCCAATGCGGTTGCAGCAGTTACAACCTTTAATGTACTTGCCGGTGCAAGCCCTACGTGTTCATTCTTTGAAAAAATGGTACTCCCCGATGATGCATCCACGATGAGAATAGAAGCCATGGCATACTTCATTTGCGGATCGGAAACAAATCGTTGCCATGCCCCGTTGATCTTTTCGGAAAACTGAGCAAATATTTGAACAGATAAAAAAAGGGACAGAACTGTTATGGAGTATTTTTGTTGCATGTGTTCATCTGATTAGTAATGACGCTCCGGAGCATCAAAAAAACAACATTAAGCCAATCCGGGCAAAGCATTTAACAGTTGATTGCAATGATAAACTTAAAAGCATGGAAAAAATTTTTGCCACGATAATTACGATAGGAGATGAACTGCTGATAGGACAGGTAATAGATACAAACAGTGCATGGATGGCACAGCAATTGAATGAGGCCGGAATACTTGTCCGCGAAAGGATTAGTGTGGGTGATGTGTGGCGCGATATATGGGAGGCACTTGATAATGCCACTTCCAAAAGTCCGGTTGTATTGATAACCGGCGGGCTTGGCCCAACCGCCGATGATATTACCAAGCCACTGCTTTGTGAATATTTTGGCGGATCGATGGTATTAAATGAGAATGTTCTTAACCATGTGGAAGAAATTTTCAAGCGATTGAACAGGCCTATGCTTGATCGCAACAGGAAGCAGGCCGAGGTTCCTGATGTTTGCACGGTTTTGTTCAATCCAAGGGGAACAGCCCCCGGCATGTGGTTTGAAAAAAACGGGGTAGTTTTTGTAAGCATGCCGGGAGTGCCGCATGAAATGAAGGGGATCATGCAAAACGAGGTGCTGCCAAGGCTTCAGGAAAAACTTTCATTGCCTGCCATTGTACACAGGACTCTTTTAACAGCCGGTATTGGGGAGAGTTTTTTGGCTGAAACCATTCAAGAATGGGAAGAAGCACTACCCGGACATATTAAACTTGCCTACCTGCCCAACTATGGCATGGTAAGGCTCAGGCTTACCGGTATTGGTCCAAAGAAAGACCTGCTTTC
>JALOMX010000159.1 GCA_025455245.1 Chitinophagaceae bacterium | reverse complement strand
ATGCTGGTACTGCCCTACCCCAATACTCTTTGGATCGATTTTCACGAGTTCGGCAAGCGGGTCCATCAGGCGCCGGCCTATGCTTACCGAACCACGCACAGTAACGTCATGGTCGGGAAATTCTTCGCGGGCAACTTCGCTGGCACTGTATACAGAAGCCCCGGCTTCATTGACGAGGAAAACGGGCAGGCCGAGCTCGAGTTTTTTAATGAATTGTTCGGTTTCCCTGCCGGCGGTACCGTCTCCAATGGCAATGGCTTCAATACCATACTTTGAAACAAGGTGCCGGATGGTTTTCTCTGAATCAGACAACCTGTTGGGTTCATGCACGTAAATGAGTGTATTTTCCTGCAAACTACCTTTTTCATCAAGTACAACGGTTTTACAACCTGTGCGGTATCCCGGGTCAATGGCAATGATCCTTTTACTGCCGAGTGGGCTTGCCAGCAAAAGCTGTCGGAGGTTTTCCGCAAATACGGCAATGGCATCCTCATCGCATCGCTGCTTCAGGGCCATGCGAAATTCGCTTTCGAGCGAGGGCTGCAACAGTCGTTTCCAGCAATCCTTCAGGGCTTTTTTTACATAAGGGCCTTCCGTGCTCATACCCTTTACAAACCTTTCTTCAAGCAATTCAAGGGCGAGTTCTTCTTCCGGCTCAATGGACATACGCAAAAAACCTTCCATAAAGCCCCGCAGCACAGCAAGCCCGCGATGGCTTGGAACTTTGATCACCTGTTCGCTATAGTCGAAATAATCCTTGTACTTAATCGCTTCCTGTTCCTTATCCGCAAGCACTTTACTGATAAGCCTTGCCTCCCTTTCAAATAAATGGCGCATGCCGGCCCTTACTTCAGCATCTTCATTCACCGTTTCGGCTATAATGTCCATAGCGCCTTTCAGCGCATCGTCTGCGGAAACAACCTGCTCATGGATGAAACCCGCGGCAATGTTCTGAATATCTTCGCTTTGCTGGGCAAGCAACAGGTTTGCAAGCGGTTCAAGACCGTTTTCGCGGGCTATTTGCGCCTTGGTGCGGCGTTTGGGTTTGTAGGGCAGGTAAATGTCTTCAAGTTCATTGATGGTGGCAGCTTTATTCAGGGCCTCCTGTAACACCTCTGTCATTTTGCCCTGTTCGGTGATGGTTTTTTCGATATAGGCCTTTCTTTCCGCGAATTCCTGCACCTGCTTTGCAGTATCCTGC
The DNA here is from genome assembly GCA_025455245.1 of Chitinophagaceae bacterium. Taxonomy (GTDB): domain Bacteria; phylum Bacteroidota; class Bacteroidia; order Chitinophagales; family Chitinophagaceae; genus Phnomibacter. Next base: position 4,482 of record JALOMX010000159.1, on the reverse strand, counting down.
ACCTGCTGAATCTGTACTTCATCGAGGTTCCCGGTTTTATCTTTTCTGTATCGTGCAATAAAAGGAATGGTGGCACCTTCGGCCAAAAGGTCTAAAACAGCCTGAACCTGTGTTAAACGGATATTCAGTAAAGCACTTACCTGTGCTGCGTATGATTGCATAGTTTCAAATTAAAGGGCGGCGAAGCTACGGTACGCCAAACATTATTTCCCGGAAAAGCCGAAAAATTATTGATCGTCAAAAAAGTTTTAAAATGCTTGCCGGACATGGGTTTGGGATCACAAAAAAAATTCTGAAAATCTGAAAAAAAATATTTTGTGTTTTAAAAAAGTTCCTACTTTTACACCGTTAAGGGTTTAGGGTTTTGATACTTCCCCGGTGTCTACCGGGGATTTATTTTTTTATAGCCTATCCATCTCAATCAGCTTTCGGTCAATGCTAAAGTTCATTTTTTCTGTAAACATTATCATTAAAACAAACAAGAAAAAGTATGCATTCGCCTCTTGAAAATCCTGTATGGCTTGCATTGAGCGGAAGGCAAAAATTTATGAATGCAGGGAGTGAAACCCTTAAATTTTTTCAGCAGGATGTATCCCCGTTTGCAGGCATGCAAAAATGGGATGAGAAAGATCTTGCAACCCTCCAAGAAAGCCTGCCGGTAAACAGGAACTTTTCAGTAATGATTGCAAGGGAGATCAATATTCCTCAGGGATTTGAGGTTGTTTTTTCCTGTATGTTGTATCAGATGATCTGCAAAAAGCCGGTTTATACTGCAGGCGCTTCACCGGAAATTGTTTTATTAACCCAGGAACAAGTACCGGAGATGCTTTCCTTGACCCAACTTACAAAACCCGGTCCATTTTTTGAAAATACCATTACCATGGGAAAATACTTTGGAATTTTTGAAAAGGGTAAACTTGCTGCGATGGCCGGCGAACGATTGAAGCCGGAGGGCTATACCGAGGTAAGCGCTATTTGTACGCATCCTGACTTTCTTGGTAAGGGATACGCTACACGGCTGACTGAATATGTGGCAAGACAAATTCAGGATGAAGGCCTTACCCCATTTCTTCATGTTAAACAGGATAACCATCGGGCAATCGATGTTTACAAACGGATAGGGTTTGACGTTGCTGCTGATGTGTACTTTGCTGTTTTTAAAAGATTGGAATAAACCAAATTTATCTGGCCCTGAGGTATTGTTCCGGCCAGGCAATGTCCGCTCCGAGTTCGTTTGCAGCCTGCAATGGGAAATACGGGTTTCGTAAAAACTCCCTAGCAAGCAATACCATATCTGCTTTATCAGTGGAAATAATTGCCTCGCATTCCTCTGCTTCCGTTATCATACCCACTGCTGCTGTGGAAATGCCGGACTCCTTTTTGATTTGCTCAGCAAACGGAACCTGATAGCCGGGTGCAACCGGGATTTTCTGGAGCGGCGAATTCCCACCGCTGCTGCAATCAATCAGGTCAGCCCCCAGATCTTTTAGCCGGATAGCCAATTGTACAGAATCTTCAATACCCCATCCTCCTTCCACCCAATCGGTTGCCGAAATGCGCACCCACAACGGAAGTTCCTCAGGCCATACCATCCGAACGGCTTCCACCACTTCGCACAAGAGGCGGATCCGGTTTTCATAACTCCCGCCATACTGATCGAAGCGGAAATTGCTGAGCGGGGACAAAAACTGGTGAAGAAGATAGCCGTGGGCGGCATGGATCTCAACCACACGGAAACCGGCTGAAATTGCCCGCATGGCAGCCATCACAAAATGCTTTTTGATATCAGCAATGTCTTCAACGCTCACAGCCACGGGTGTTGGGTCTGAATCGCGGTAGCCCACCGCCGATGGCGCAATGGTTTGCCAGCCCTCCGGTTCATCCGGAGCGATTGGCTTTCCACCCTCCCACGGACGCAGGCAACTTGCCTTTCTTCCTGCATGGGCAAGCTGAATGGCAGGGACTGCCCCATGTTCCTGCAAAAAAGAGGCGATGCGTTTGAGTGGCCCGATCTGTGCATCATCCCAAAGGCCAAGGCAGCCGGGGGTAATACGCCCTTCGGGACTAATGGCAGTCGCCTCCCCCATTACCACGCCGGCACCACCCACGGCCCGGGAGCCAAGGTGCACCAAATGCCAGTCGTTGGCAAACCCGTCAACGGCGCTATACTGGCACATGGGCGATACGCCGATCCGGTTTTTGAATGTTACGGAACGTAATTTGAATGGGGTAAATAAAGCGGGCATAACAGAATATGTCTTTTATGTGAAAAAAAGCGAAAACCAACACAGGTGGCCTCGCTTTTTATATTAAAAATATTCTTCACAGGTAATCAATCAGGCCAGACCTTTCCTGCTTCGTAAATTCGATACCAGTCCTCATGCTCAAGGTCAATTCCAAAAGAGGCGGCAATGTTTCTGATCCTGCTTTCCTGAAGCGAACCCACCAGCGGAATAACGCCCAGCTTATTGATCCATGCTACAGCAAGGCTTTCTACGTTGGTACCATATTTCTCTGCCAGTTCAATCAGCATTGCCCTGACCCTTTTTGCCTGAAGATCGGTCCCCTTTTCAATGCGTCCTCCGGCCAGCGGTTCTGAGGCAATGGCATGCATATAGCGCTGCTTACTGTAATCCAGTTGGCCATTATCAAGCGAAAGGGTATTGAGCACATTCAGGTTTACATGATTGGTAACTATGGGAAACTGCAGGGTATTTGCCAGCAATTGATGTTGGGTTACCGTAAAATTGGCAATTCCAACATGTTTGATTTTTCCTGCCGACTTCAGCTTATTCAATGCCGATGCAGTTTCCTCAAGGTCGCTTATGGGGTCAAGGCCATCAAGCAAAAAGATATCGACGTAATCTGTGCGGAGGTTGCGAAGCGATTGTTCCAGCGTTTGGGTAATATGCTTTGCTGATGTATTGCGGTGGCGTATGGAATAATTGTTTTTCCCCTGCTCCGGTATGCATAACCCGCATTTGGTAAACAAAACGATATCGTCCCGTTTAAACGTCCGGTTTGCCATCACCTTTCCAAAAACCGATTCGCACTCGTAACGTCCATAATGATCGGCATGGTCAAAGCTGTTGATGCCCAATTCGAGGCAAAGCCCAACGATCTTTTCCATAACAGATTCGCTTAAATCGGGTGTATTGCTCCAACGCCAGAAACTGTAAACTGCCTGCGACACTTTGGGGCCCGCATCGCTTAAATATATCTTTTCCAAAATAGAATCTTTTGTTTCGGCGCAATATACACGACAGTGTCCATTGGCAAACTGACGAAAAGCACTTTTCTTCACCAATTTAGTAGATTAACAAAACTGGTTTGTTACTTTCCGTAAAAAAAGCGGTTTGCCAAAGGTAAAAAGGCTACCTGTACCGGTAACCTTTCACATTATTAAATGATTCTTTTTCAGGAATTGAAACACTTATCAACCCGGCATTATCCGCCTTATCGGATTACCTTCAGCGATTGTACCAAAGAACCGGTTTTTAGAGAAACAACGCCGATCGTTCCTTTGGGCAGTGAAGCAGGCAATGAGACCATATTGCTTCCCTGAAATAATTTCACTTTTCGCTGAACCAGCGTTTTTCCATCAATTCCGGTAAGTAAAACAGTAGCATCTTCGTTTTTGGCAGAAGCCACTGACAAAATAATATCATGATCGGTTACTGCCATTAGCTTCATGTCCCGGTGCAGTTCCCCGAATTGCAGATAAACTGTTTTTGAATAGGAAGAATTGCCATCTGTATCTATCTGCTTCAGTTTATAATGGTTTGCACCTCTAAAAGGCGCATCATCCCAAAACTGATAGGATTGAACCTGTTGGCTGTTTCCTGAGCCATTCACCCGGCCAACAACGTCAAACCGGACTCCGTCAGACGATTTCATGATTTCAAAATAGCGGTTATTTTTTTCGGTGGCGGTTTTCCAGATCAACTCAATGGATTTTCCGCGAACGATTCCATTGAACCCGAGCCAAGAGACCGGAAGGGTTCCATTTTTCTTTACTTCAATAAAAATCTTGGATAAATATATCCCCAAAAAACCGATACAAAAAATAACTATCCCTCCAATTATCCAAATCGAAACAATAATGGAAGTCCATCCGTCTACGGGGATGCCAATTACAAGTTTATTATATATGATTTTAGATGCATAACAAATTGAGATAAAGGTTACAAATAAACCCAGATAGAAAATTATAATCAGAGGCTTGCTGCTGAAAGAAACAATTTGATTAATTGCCATATCTATTTTTTTAAGCAGACTGTATGTAGAGCTTCCCTTAAATCCCTTTTCCACATAGATAGGTTTTTGGTTGTAGCCTGTCAACTGACACAACCCGATAAAAACCAGCTCATTTTCTGTAAATTGCGTCAAATTTTTTACGTAGCGTTTTGTCATCAGGCGTGCGACAGTCTGGTCCCGTGGTATTTTGACATCAGATAGCAATTTAAAAAAATTATAAAAAAC
>JALOMX010000158.1 GCA_025455245.1 Chitinophagaceae bacterium | reverse complement strand
TTTACTTATCGGCGCATATATTTCTGGCCTACTTTATTATCTATTTTATCATTCCGCGGTATTTGCTGAGGCAGCGGTATTTGCTCACCATAGCCTGGGTGGTTTTTGCATTTTTGGTTGCCGCACTGTTGTCTGCAGCGCTATCGCTGACACTGATAGCTGAGGTGCGTTCTTATTTTCTGTTGGAGCAGGCAGCTTATTACAAAAGGCCCCTCGGGATGGCGCTATTTCTCGGCTGGATGGCCGGGTTGAGGGGTGCCATTACCATTGGCGGTATTGCAGGCGCCATTAAGCTGATGAAATACTGGTACGTAAAGGAAAAAACCAACCAACGACTTATTGCGGAAAATGCGCAAAACCAACTGGAATTGCTGAAAGCGCAGGTGCATCCGCATTTTTTATTCAACACCCTCAACAATATCTACAGCCATGCACAGCAAACGGCCCCCACGGCGGCCAATATGATCCTTGAATTGAGTGACATGCTTCGCTACATGCTGTACGAAACCGGGAATTCGTCCGTACCCTTGTCCAAAGAAATTACCCTGCTCATAAATTATATTGGTTTGGAGGGTCAGCGATATGGAAATAATCTTGACTTGCAATTTCGTACAGAAGTTCCTTCCGGTTATTGGGAAATAGCCCCCTTATTATTACTCCCCCTGCTTGAAAATGCCTTTAAGCACGGTGCAAGCCAGGCGATTGAACATCCCTGGATCAGCTTTGACCTTAGGGTCGATGACAAAGGTCGCTGCACTATCAAGGTTTTGAACGGACAGCCTTTGCCTGAAAAACGGAGGCCATCAGCCGGTGGCGGACTTGGACTGGCCAATTTTCAAAAACGATTGGACATTCTTTATCCGGGGCACAACCTCCAGATCATAAATGAAGATGATATTTTTGCGGTAAACCTTGAACTGACCTTGCAACCCATCGTACAAAACACACATTACACCATGGAAACACCCAAAACGCCCGCTTATGCAGGAAGCTAACAAAATACAATGCCTTGTGGTGGATGATGAGCCCCTTGCCCGGGATGTACTCCGGCGTTACATCGAGGCTTTGCCGCAACTTCAGTTGGCCGGCGAGTGTGCCAATGCACTGCAGGCGCTTTCTTTTTTGCAGGAGCATCCGGTTGATCTGCTGTTGCTCGATATCCATATGCCGCAGTTGAAGGGCAACGAAATGCTTAAAACACTCAGGAACCCGCCAAAGGTCATTTTTACAACCGCACACCCCGAATATGCCCTTGAAGGATATGAACTTGAGGCCGTGGATTACCTGCTCAAGCCAATCCAATTCGACCGGTTTATCAAAGCCATTCATAAAGTTCAGGCTTTTCAACAGCCAACGCCGTTCACACAGCCTGCACATAACCGGGAAGATAAAAAGGAGCAATACGTTTATTTCAGGGTCGACCGCAAGATGGTTAAAGTAATGCTTGATGATATTTTGTATATCGAAAGCATGAAAGATTACCTGAAAATATTTACGACCAATGGTATGCTGATCACCAGACAAAGCATGATGGCAGTTGAAGCCATGCTTCCCGGAGAACGTTTTTTACGGATCCATCGCTCGTACCTCGTACATGTGATCCACATAAAAAGCTATACGGCCGAACTTCTTGAAATTGGCCGTGGCGAATTGCCGATCGGCAAGGGGTACCGTTCTGAAGTACTGCAAAAGCTGGCTTGACGCCGCTTGAAAGATTATTGATTCTTATTTGCATTCCATCTCCTGATAATCGAAGGCATTTACCGGCTGCATAGATAGCTAAACCAAAACTGCCGGCCCTAAAGCCGGCAGTCGTGTGGTGTTTGATTGGTATCAGGTGGGTGTGATGGATGTGATTATTTTACAAGTTTACAGTTCGGAATATTCCTCAAAGAACCATTGAACTTAATTGGCAATTATTTTACAAGACGGACTGACTATTGTTAATACTCTCCTAACAGCGAAGTCACCTAAAGGTTATCATATTTTTCACATATTTGGGTGATTGTGGAATCGGTTTTGTTTGGGTTGCTTTGCATCATGAAAACGAATTATCCGTTCAAATTTACCATGGCATTGCTTCTCACGGTATGGGTAGCCAACGGAAATGCCTCATTTTCCGGCAAATCATCCAAAAGGGTTTGCATAAAAGCTTCATCTGCTGTTATCAAAATAAAATCAACAGCAGCTATGCACTTTTCGCCGGTTGATGTATTGAAATGGTGACAAGGCTAAAACCAGACACCGGTTATTCCCCTATCCCTATTCTGCCCGAAAATTGGGTAGCAAAGTATATTTTTGAGTAAGCTGATATTTTAATGGTAAGGTTAAGCCTCCTCTTTATTTCAATTTTTACATGGTGCTCCCATACTTTTTCCCAGGAGTTCAGGAAGGCTTTTTTAAGGATTTCGGCACAGGATGGCCTCGGTCTTTCATCCAACAATATTTCAAGCATTTACCAGGATAGTACAGGTTATTTATGGGTAGGCACGGCCAACGGCATTCAACGTTTCGATGGGGCTAAATTCATTTTTTACAGTACAGAAAAACCCGGCAGCGAAAAACTTCCCGATGAACAAATCAGGCAAATGGTAGGTGGTTCATCGGGCAAAATATGGTTGCTGTATGAGCAGACACCCAAGGTGGGGCTTTTCGACAGCAAAAACATAACCTACAGGAACGTACCGATTGTTACCCGGCGAAAATTACCACCCCGTGCAGAGTTTACCCTATGGAAAGACCGCAAGGGAAATATTTACTTGAATATTTTACGATATGGCCGAATCCTGATGTTCGACAGTTCAAGGTTTGAGTTTAATGAAAATACACCCCTTAACAATTTGCCTCCCGGATGGAAAAGCACCGCCAATGTTTTTGAGGATACCGTGAAAAACCGGATTTGGATTGTGGCCGACAGCGGTTTATGCATTTATGACCATGCCTCCGGAAAAATATGGAGCAGGTTGTACAATCCGCAAAACATCGGCCTGCTCAATTTTTACGAAGAGTATCACCTCACGAGCGAATTCTTTATTGACAGCAAAAGAAGGCATTGGTATTTTTACTGGACGGGCAACCAAAATTTTACCTGCTTTGATGAAAAGGGACGCGGCCTTTCCGACACCGCAGGTTTACAGGGTGTAAATACGGGTTATGCCGAACTGCGTAAGTTTACCGAAACCCGCGACGGAACTTTGTGGATTTACGGTCCCGGTTGCCTGTACTCTTTAGATAATGACCAGAAAAAATTCAGTTTTTACCGCAACCAATACACGGATAATTACAACATCCGGTTTGAAAGTGTAAACCATATTCTGGAAGACCGGGATGGAGTGGTTTGGATTGCAACAGATCAGGGTTTATATTATCATTCACCACGCAGGAGCCGGGTAGCCAATATTTTTTTAAGCGATATCCCCGGCTTTTTTGAAGTGACCGATCTGCTGCAATTAAAAGACAAATCCTATATGGTAAGCACCTGGGGCAAGGGCATCATTAGCCTGGACAGCAGTTTTTTTGCATTCGACCGGGGGATTTACCAAAGAAAAAACAGCGCTTATTTGCAAAAACCCGAACAGTTCCAACAGGTTTGGTCTTTAATGCAGCACAGTTCAGGTAAAATTTTTATGGGTTGTCAGGCGGGCTGCCTGATGATATATGATACCGAAACAGGGCAGAATGATTTTCTGAATCCGCCGGCCTTCGAAGACCGTACCATACGATTTATGGCAGAGGATAAAAAAGGCCGGGTTTGGTTTGGTACACAGGCGGGTACGGTTATTTTGTACGATGGAGAAACGTTTTCTGTAAAATACCGGCTGGAAGAAACCGCCATTATTTATAAACTGGCCATTGACCCTGACAGGGGCTGGGTTTGGCTTGCCACTCACGAAAGGGGGCTGTATGCTATTGATCCTGAGTCCGGCAAAGTGGTGAAACATTTCTCCAAAAAGGATCAAGGCAATCCGCTATTTGGCGACCGGGTTTCAGATATAGAACACCTGAATGATACCATTATGTATGCTGCCGCATCAGGCGTACTGCATGTGATCAATAAAAAAACAGGGACCGTACAATGGCTGGATAAAGAAAAAGGACTGCCTTCGAATACGGCAAAGCGCATCAGACTGGATGATAAGGGTTATGTTTGGATCATTACGCAGCAGGGACTATGTCATTACGATCCTGCTAAAAACCGTTTTACCTCCTTTGGACAAAAAGATGGAATTTTTATGGGAGAATCGGTACAGGCCTGCGACTTGCTCGATCTGAATAAGAACGTGTTATTTGCCGGCCCCAATTCATTACTTGCATTTCACCCCGATGCTTTTTACAATACCCAAAAGCCTCCCCCGGTCGTCATTACAGATTTTAAACTACTCGATGCCTATCTCCCGGTAGATTCACTGATGGAACAACCTTACATCCGGATGCAGCCGGGCGAGAACTCTTTTACGATTTATTTTTCAACACTTAGTTTTCGCAACAGGAATCAGTTTACGTATTACTATAAACTGGAAGGCGCAGATAAAGATTGGGTAAAGGCCGATGGATCGCAATCAGCCCAATACCGATTGCTTCCTCCGGGTAAATACATATTCAAGGTAAGGGTTGAAAACATTGACGGCCTTAGCAATGAAACCATTACCACCATGAACCTTTTTATAAAGCCGCATTTCTGGCAATCAGGTTGGTTTATCAGCATGATGCTGATGCTGATTGCCATGATTGTCTACGGCATGCACCGGCTCAGATTAACCAAAGCGCTTGCCGTAGAAAAAATAAGGGCACGTGTAAGCCGCGACCTGCATGATGATATGGGCAGCACCCTGAGTACCATTAACATACTGAGCAGCATGGCCAAGGCAAAGCTTACGGTGGACCAGATAAAAACAGCGGAGTACCTCGGTAAAATAAGCGACAACAGCCAACGGATGATGGAAGCCATGGACGATATTGTGTGGGCCATTAAACCCGATAACGATACCATGCAAAAACTGATTGCGCGTATGCGTGAATTTGCCACCAATGTATTGGAAGCAAAGGAAATTGCCATTGTATTTGATGCAGAGGAGGCTTTGAATGAACTGAAGCCCGACATGGAATATCGTCGCGATCTTTTTCTGCTGTTTAAAGAAGCAGTAAACAATGCTGCCAAGTATTCAAAAAGTACCAGGGTTTCTATAAAACTTGGAATGGAGAACCGAAAACTGAAACTGATCGTTTCGGATAACGGCATAGGGTTTGACGTAAATATGGCTGATAGCGGAAACGGACTTGGTAACATGAAAAGAAGGGCTGCAGCTCTTCAGGGTAAAATTGATATTGTCTCTTCTGAAAATATTGGAACCACCATTACACTTACAGCACCACTCACCGTTTAATTATTCCCACCATGACAAGATCACTCAGCCAGAAAATGCGGTTTCTTACCTTCATCAGCATTGCACTGCTTGGTTTTGTACATGGATACAACCTGACCAATCCATACCTTGCTCCATACTCAACCGTTGAAGATGACCCGCTTACCTTCACCACCTTTACAGAGTACTTTTTTTCGAATGGCTTTTTGCGTTTCCGTATTCCTTTATTGTTTTTAATCTCGGGATATCTGTATGCACAATACGATAACAAGCCCTATGGCGATAGAACAAAAAAAAGATTTCAAACCCTGATAATACCTTACCTG
>JALOMX010000157.1 GCA_025455245.1 Chitinophagaceae bacterium | reverse complement strand
GAAGATGAGCTTGATGAATTTGGACTAACAGTAAGACCTCCACTTGTTATAATAGTTGGATCGTAAAGATTTTTTAGCGTAGGGTTTTTCAATTACAACCGGCAATTCTTTGCCGGTTTCTTTATTTTTACAGGTATGATCAACAACCACTGTTCTAAAGGTACAAATCAGAAAAAATTAAATAGAATCAGTGTCAAAGTTTATTCAGGCTTTTTTTATTGCTTATTATTTTTTTTGTGTTTATCCTCCTTTTGCCAGAATAATCCCAATAATTTACAAAAGGAATTCAATGAAGCAAAAGCACTTTATAATTTGGCAAATCCAACTACCCAATCAGATAAACAGGCATTAGAGATTTTTTTAAAAATAGCAAATTCAAAAGGCCCGGGTATTTCAACCGCTCAACGGGTTGAGAGTTTTATAAAAGCCGGAAATATCCACCAGGGTTACGGAAGGCTAAATGAAGCAAAGCCTTTATACCATTCTGCAATTTCCTTAAATCAAAGCGAGCCTAATCCTGTATTAGAATATGAAGCATACTTATACCTGGGTTCGGCGATGTATTTTAATGGCATACTCGATAGTGCCAAATATTATTGGGAAAAAACAGCAGAAATATCCATTGCCTATAGAAATAAACTTCCTCTTCCTGAACAGGACAGATTATATAATTCCCTTGGCGCTATTTATTATGAATCAGCCAATTATCAGCAGGCGAGAAATTTTCTGGAAACAGCATTGGAACTTGCTTCACCCAGAAAGGTGAATTATTTTGATTACAATGAATATTACACAACGCTAAAAATTAATATCAGCAAATGCATGCTGAAAATGAATCAGAAGGATTCAGCCATCCGGGTCCTTAAAGGATTGAAACCATCAGCTGCCCAGAAAAGTTTTGTAGTGCTTGCCCTTGCGCACGCTTACTTTGAAAAGGGTGTTTATGATAGCTCCTTGAATCTTTACAAGTCTGTTTCACTTCCCAACAGTCACCTAAAGATTGCATCCTTAAATGATATGGGAAGAATATGCTTAATTGAAGGAAAATATAAAGAAGCAAAACTATTCTTAGACTCTGCCATTCAGGAGAATAAAATTTTGACAGGCAAACTTAAAAACAGGGAAGAAGCACTCTCCTATCTGAATTTAGCCGAACTTCTGCATAAAACAGGGAAACTTGATGAAGCGCTGAGCTATACCAACAAGGCACTTAATGAAGTTCATCTGACTTTTAATTCAAAACATCTTTATGATTTGCCGTCGGATGTTTCCGGTTCAGTTTCCCCAATCAATTTTTTCAGGATCCTTTTATTTAAAGCAGGGCTTATTTACGAAAAATACAACAGGACCAAGGACAATAACTTACTGATTAACTGTCTGAAGACCTATGTAAAGGCCATTGAAACAGCCAATTTTATTTCGAAAAATTTTGATAACGATGATGCGAAATTTTACTTCCTTGGCAATTCCAAACAGTTGTATGAACAGTCTATGACAGTAGCCTATGAAATATGTAAAAGGGACCAAACATATTTTGGCGATCTTTTATTTATTCTGGAGAGTTACAAGGGAAGTGTGTTACGACAAAACCTTGAGTCGGGAAGACTTAAAAAATCCGCAGGGATTCCGGATTCGCTGTTAAGTAAGGAAAGCGAACTGAAGTCATTGTATGCGGCATACCTTACCAAACTTAACATGACTACCAAATCAGAAGAAGCCATGCAGATTCAAAGCAAGCTGCGCAGTCTTATGATAGAGCTGTCTTCATTACAAAGGTTGTATGATAAGTATGGAACATTCAGCTGGTTAAAAAGGAACCTCGATTATTCCAATGTTCCAATAGCACAGCTTCAGAAATCAATCGATAACAAAACTGCTTTATTGAATTATTTTATTTCTGATTCATGTATTTATGTTTTTGTTGTAACAAGGCAGCATGCAAGGATTGAAAAAATAGTTACAGGATCTGATTACAGAAAGGCGCTGAATCTGTTTTTTACCGAATCCTTAAAAATTAAGGAAGGTCAAAGGTTTGGCGGTTATGCTGCATCTCATACCCTTTTTAAACACCTCCTTGAACCAGTTTATTCAATTGTCGGAGACTTACCCAAAATTGTTATCATCCCAGACGGATATCTTTATTACCTTCCTTTTGATGCCCTCATCAAAACACCCGGCAAAAGGGATTATCTTCTGTATGATCACAGTATTAGTTTGCACTATTCATTTTCGTTATTGTTGAATAATACTTTTAAAAAGAATTTAGGAGTCCACTCCGACAGCACACTGTCTTTTGCGCCATTCACAGGCATTTACTCGGGAAAAGTTTTTCCATTGAATATGGAACTGCCTTTTTCGCTGGAAGAAATTGATAATTATAAGTCCAGGAAGTTTGTAGGCAGTATGGCAACCAAGGAAGAATTCCTGAGATATTATAAAAATTTTGGTATTCTTCACCTTGCTACACATGCAAGTCTTGGAAGGGATAGCAGTTCCAACTGGATTCAGTTTTTTCCGGACAGTAATTCAGCATCTTCCGGCAGGTTGTTTGTGCACGAAATTTACAATCTTCAGTTGGCCCCGGTTCACCTTGTTATTTTAAGTGCTTGCGAAACAGGTTCAGGCCTTGCTGCAGGGGGTGAAGGGTTACTGAGTGTATCGCGTGCTTTTATGTATGCCGGTGCCGATGGAATCGTTTCAACCCTATATAAAACCGATGACCGTGTAACTGCATTCCTTATGAAGCGACTTTCGCATTATATACAAAAAGGGAAATCACCGGAGGATGCATTGCGTTTATCCAAGATTGATCTCCTTAATTCGGATGACATGAATTTACGTGTAAAGTCTCCCAATTACTGGTCAAATTTTGTTTACATCGGAAAAATAGAACCATCCGGAAATGAAAAAAGGCGATGGATTTTCATCATCGCCTTCTCAGTTATTGTTTTGCTTGCTTTCTTTTACAGGAAGAAGCTATCGTTAAAACGTTAATGTATTTAGTCAAGCCATTTAGTGCGAAGCAGCGACCAACTGTCAAAAGCATCTGAATAAGTATGATCCGGATTAGACCTGATGGCTTTCATGAGCATATAGGCATCATAATACTTACCAAGTTTCAAACAGGTAAGGGCAAGATAGTACTCTGCTTCGTCCCTGAATAAGTTTTCCTTACCGGCATTTGCATTTTGGATGATGGTATTGAAAAGTTTTTCAGCCTGATCATAGTTTTCTATTTTCAGGTAGCTGTAACCCGCAAGGAAAACTTCCTTATTGGCCGGTTCATTTATCAATCCGAAGGCTTCAATAACAGCCTGATAGTTGCCAACCCTGAAATACTCTGCAATATTTTGTAATTCCTCTACACTTGCGCTTCTTTCAGTATTGCCATAGTACTCCTGGTACGATTCTCTATAGATCATATCGGGGTTCACCAATAAGCGATCTACGGTTAGAAATAGTCCAAAGAATATGGCTGCCGCAACAGCTATTCTTTGCAGCATTTTTCTGCTGTTGATAGAAATTACCCTTGTTTCGTTTGACGGTTTAGAAAGGGTAGCAAGGTAGTTTTGATGCACAGAAGCAACTTGTTGTGCAATCGCAAATTTCTGAATAGAAACAACTGCAGATTTGTGTAAAGTAGCCTCGTAAAGAAGCTCCTCGGAGTTGGTTTTGCCTGTGATCAATGTCAGATCGTCAAGGGTCAATTCATCTTTAACCCATAAATCCAACAAGTCATTAAAAGTGTGGTGGTTATTCATATATAAAATCGCTTTTCAGTGATTGTATCAGGTTTTTATTGGTACTTAATATTTCTTTTAGTTTCCGCATACAACTGTTCTTCCTGTTTCTCAAGACTTGTTCATTTTTGAACTCGAACTGATCAAGAAGGGCCTTCATACTTTTATTTTCAAAATAAAAACCTACCAAAATTCTTTTACAAACCTCACCCAACTGATTGAACAAGTTGTTCAGGTCGGCATTGGATTTTTTGTACTCTAAGGTATTCTGAATGTATGGCTCTCCCGACATGTACTGCTCCTCTCTTTTCTTTCTTCTCTCCCTCGTCCGCAACTCCATTAGCCACTGATTCTTGACAATACCAAAAAGATAGGTTTTTACACTACTGTCACCTCTGAATCTTTTCTCACGGATTTTTTCAATCATTACAAGAACTGCTTCCTGAAAAACATCAGCACCATCTTCTTCGCTTCCCCCCATGTACTTTACAACCTCGATAATCTCCTTAAAATATTGAGCATATAGAAATTCAACAGTAACTGTAACATCATTACCTTCTAACCCCGAAATAATTTCTATATCTGATAACTGATTCCTGTCTTTGTCAATCATGCCTGTTCTAATTGATTTTGATACAACTTAAGATTTTTTATTGTTGAACCAAAATTATTAACAAACATGGAATTTTGACCAAATCGTGCGATTGCCCGTTTTACCAGGCAATCGCACAGGGTGTGGAGTGCTCTTTTTTAATTGGTGGTGAGTATCGTTGTTAATAATGTGATAGTTTGATGATTATTAAAAAAAATGAAATTTTTTGAATTATTTCTAATACATAAAATTTCCCCCTCACAATACCAAGATCCTCTTTGTTATTAGTAGCCGCAAGCGGTATTATGTAACTTCATTTTTCAAAAAAATATCCAATTGTTAATAACCTTTAATGAAATGTGGATTTCCTAATTTCTTTACCTTAGCCAGCTTATGCAAAAAAAATTATTTCTTCTTGATGCAATGGCATTGGTTTTCAGGGCTTACTATGCTTTAATTCGAAGTCCGCGTCAAACAAGTGAGGGAAAAAATACCAATGCACAGTTTGGATTTACAAATACGCTGATTGACCTGATAAATAATCAAAAGCCAACCCATATGGCAGTTTGCTTTGATACACACGCCCCGACTGAAAGGGAACAAAGCTATGCCGATTATAAAGCAAACCGTCAGGATGCTCCTGAAGATATCCTGCAGGCAATCCCCGATATAAAAGCCATCATAAAAGCCATGAATATCCCATGCATTGAAATGGATGGCCACGAGGCCGACGATATTATTGGGACACTTGCCTGGGAGGCTGCTGATGCCGGATATGATGTTTTTATGGTAACCCCGGATAAGGATTATGGCCAATTGGTAAGAAGTAATGTCTGGATTTATAAGCCGGGGTATCAGGGTGGTAGTGTTGAAATAATGGGCCCTAAGGAAGTTTGTGAAAAATGGGGGATTGAACGGGTGGATCAGGTGATTGATATCCTGGGTTTGATGGGGGATGCCGTTGACAATATTCCCGGAATACCCGGAGTGGGTGAAAAGACCGCTGCAAAACTGCTGAAAGAATACAATACCCTTGAAGGAGTTATTGAAAATGCCGATCAAATCAAAGGCGCATTGGGTGAAAAAGTGAGAAAAGGTAAGGACCTTGCTGTATTGAGTAAACAACTTGCAACCATCAATACAAAGGTTCCCGTTCAGTTTCATGAGGAGGACTTCAAACTTTCTGAATTTAACCGGGAAGCGCTGGAAATCGTATTTAAAGAACTTGAATTCAGGACTATTGGCAAATTTTGAAGCCGGAAAACCACAATCAAAAGTCGGGGTCCAACAGGATTTGTTTGCATCAGCAGCCCCCGCAATCGAAACAAAAGTTGAATCACACGATGAAACATCCCCATCCCCGAAATCCCTGAAAACAATTTCTGAGGTTGCTGTAAAATACCACCTAGTTCAATCTCAAAAGGAAATAGATGAACTGATTGGTCTGCTGGAAAAGGTTTCAACCATTTGCTTTGATACAGAAACCACCAACATTGACGCAAACCTTGCAGAACTTGTTGGTTTGGCCTTTGCCATTGAGCCGGGTGAAGCATG
>JALOMX010000156.1 GCA_025455245.1 Chitinophagaceae bacterium | reverse complement strand
ACAGCCTGCTTTGGAGGAGTTATCCGCGATGTATTATTAAATCAGGTTCCGCTTATTTTCAGAAAGGAAATTTATGCTACAGCCTGTATTGCCGGAGGGTTACTTTTTGTTTTATTGAGCAGGTTCTCCCTGATGGCGTCATGGACACAGGCCATTTGTATACTTGTTATTGTTATCATCAGGATAATTGCCGTTAAATTTGATCTTTCACTTCCTTCATTTTATAAAGAAAAATAAGTATGAGTAAGCTTAATATATATCAGGTTGATGCTTTTGCCGAAACCGTTTTTACGGGTAATCCTGCAGCAATTATTCCGTTGCGCGAATGGCTGCCGGATGAGCTGATGCAAAACATAGCCATGGAAAATAATGTGAGTGAAACCGCTTTTTTTGTACCGCTTGCTCCGGAGCAAATGAAAAGTACAGGGGCTGATTACCATATCCGTTGGTTTACCCCACAAACCGAAGTGGATTTATGCGGACACGCCACCATTGCAACTGCGTATGTTATTGACCGGATACTTCATTTGGATACTACCTTTAAAAAGATTTCATTCATTACCGAAAAGGCCGGTTTGCTTCATGTAGGCGTAGAAAATGGCTGGTATACGCTGGACCTGCCTGCGCGTGATCCGGAGCCATGCAGTACTCCGCAAGGGCTTCTGGAGGCACTTGGTGTTGAAAGTGCTATAAGGGTTTTGCGCAGCAGGGATTATTTTGTGGTGTTAAAGGATGAAGAGGCGGTTAAGAACCTCAGGCCGGATTTTTCAGCGCTGTCAGCAATGGATGGCCTGGGTGTGATCGTTACCGCAAAAGGCGAAAATTTTGATGCAGTAAGCCGATGCTTTTTCCCCAAAGCCGGTATCAATGAAGATCCTGTTACAGGTTCAGCCCACTGCAATATCATTCCATACTGGAGCCGGATTCTTGGAAAAGATGAACTTGTATGCAGACAGGCATCAGCAAGGGGAGGTACGTTGGTTTGTGTTAACAAAGGAGACAGGGTACTGATGAGTGGTAAGTGTTCTCTGTTTCTGGAAGGCTCTATTCATATTCAGCATTAATATGTTTCCATCAATTGGTTTACTATTCATTATAGAAAAATTGCCGGGAAGCAGGCAAAAAATAAACTATTATCAGGTAAAACTGTAATACTTTCTCATCTAAATAATCAGGAAATGGCCTACCATAAAAATGAGCATTATGATGCCGAAATAACTGCAGGGTTGTCGGCAGCATACAAACAAACACTTCATTTGCTGGGAGAAGATGCCGACAGGGAAGGATTGGAAAAAACGCCCGAACGTGTAGCAAAGGCCATGCAGTATCTTACGCAGGGATATCAGCAGGATGCGGTTAAAATTCTCAACTCTGCCAAGTTTAAGGAAGACGTAAGCGAAATGGTTATTGTGAAAGACATAGAACTTTATAGTCTATGCGAACACCATATGCTGCCTTTTGTGGGTAAAGCGCATGTTGCCTATATTCCAAACGGATACATAACCGGACTGAGTAAGATAGCACGGGTAGTAGATGTTTATGCAAGGAGGCTTCAGGTACAGGAAAGGCTTACCACTCAGATACAGGATGCTATTGAAAGGGCGCTGCATCCTTTGGGGGTAGCCGTGGTCATTGAGGCAAGTCATTTTTGCATGATGATGCGTGGTGTAAGCAAGCAGAATTCTGTAACCACAACTTCATCCTTTAGCGGTGAATTCAGAAACGAAACCACGCGAAGCGAATTTTTACGGTTAATAGCAAGCGATCTTCGATAACCGTAAGATCAATCAGGGAAACTGATTTTTCCCATACTAATGGCAGGAATTCCTTGTTCCGGATTGCCTGAAACTGTCTTTCCTCCACAGATACATTCATTGGCAAGAACGGCAAACAACACGGCTTCTTTTGCATCCGGATGAATGCCTAACACTTCTGTATCTTTAAATGTACATTCAGGAAGAAGTTTTTTCAGATTTTCCATAAGCAATGGATTATGCATTCCTCCTCCACTTACATAAATGGTAAAATCCATCTTATTGATTAAGGTTTTTCGCAATGCATAGGCAATGGTTTGAGCCGAAAATGCATTTAGCGTTGCGAGTAGGTCCTCATGAGAAATATGTTCAGTGCCTGATTTTTGCATCGCTTCCCTCAGATATTTCAGGTTAAACAATTCGGGACCTATTGTTTTGGGAAATCCTGCTTCAAAAAACGAATGATCGGTTAAAGCTTCCAACAGTCTAGCATTGACGTTACCTTTTGAAGCGATGGCTGCATTTTCGTCGAAATGCTTTCCGGGAAAATTGTCCTGTATATACTGATCCATTAAAGTATTGCCGGTACCGGTATCGGTACTAAAAACGGCCGAAGCATCCATACCTGCGGGTAAGTATGTAAAATTGGCAATTCCGCCAATGTTCAGCATGATTCGATTTTCGGTGGGACTGCTGAAAATCAAATAATCGCCGTAAACTGCAAGGGGTGCCCCCTCGCCACCGGCTGCCACATGTTTTTGCCTGAAATCGCTGAGGGTAATGATTCCGGTATGAAAAGCCATGTGATCGCCATCTCCCAGCTGAAGCGTTCCATTACCAAATTCTGATAGCCTGTGCAAAACATAAGGAGCATGGTAAACAGTCTGGCCATGGCTTGCAATCAGATCAACATCAGCAGCAGACAACTTCCAACGGTTGAGGCATTGACGTATCAGATCCGCATGGTGTATAGCGATCCAGCCATTGAGCAGGCATACCTTTTCAAAATCAACACTCCGTTTTGAGAAAATTGATTTTACCTCTGCTTTAAAGGCATGATTATAAGCGATGGTTTCAAATTGAACCAGTTCAATTTGGGTATCTAAGCCCGAGCCTGAGAAGCGGCAGAGTGCAACATCCAGACCATCAAGCGAGGTACCACTCATTAGCCCAATAATGAGTCGGTTTTCCTTTAAAGCAATCTCGTATAATTTTTTTATGTGATTATGCATGGGAAATAAAAAATAGCGTTACGGTTTGGTACACCGCAACGCTATTTTATTTTTATGATTTGTTCAATTTAGTTATGGAAAAAGCAAATCAAACCGGCGGATTGGCAGGTGTATTCGGATTGCCATCTTTTTCCTGCTGAGGATATGGATAGAAATTACGCGTCCTTTCTTTATTCACGTCATTTGGACCCGGCCGGTTAAACCTTCTGCTGTCTTCCAGCTTCATACCGGTCATATACAGTTCAATACACCTGTTGCGATAAATTTCAGTAAGCAATGCAGACTGTGTCATGGCGCCGCTGTAAGCAGGCAGGTCGGCCCCTAATCCATAAGCATCAGTTGTTTTGGTCAGTACTTCATCCAAAAACTTTTTGGCATTATTTAAATCATTTTTTCTTGCGTACGCTTCTGCCAGTATTAGTTTCATTTCACCGGGCAGGTAAATGGGAATTGCTGTTTGATCGCTCAGGAAGAAACCCGAACCATTGGTGGCATTCTTGGTCAGGTAAAAAGCAATACGCTTATCAGCAGGATTCGGAGCAAGGTTTCCTGTCAAACCAAAATTGTTCACAATCCCATAAACGTTATTGGTTGTAAGTGAAGAGCGGAAAACAGGGTTGGGGTTGAGGTTGTTGTAAAAGAAAACACTTTTGATGGTTTGGCTTGCTTCCGTTGCCTTGGCAATGGCTGCATCATTATTTCCAAGCATGTTGTTGAAACGTGCCGATAATGCGACCAATGAGTTTTTCAAATCTATTTCGGTACCTACCTGTGTGGTAAAACCAGATGGGGGTGGCGTTGTGGTTACCAGAGCTGCTGCATCATCCAGTAGTTTAATGGCTGCTGTAAGTGCCTCTTGTCTGGTGGAAAATGTGGCATTGTTTCCCGGTTCAATGGGTACCTGTTCCCAGAACATGGCAAGCGTACCGATAGCCATGGCTTTGTAAAGATGTCCGTAAGCCTGTGCAGCATTGCGGGTTGGTACATCGGTAAAAACATTCACGTTGTTTATTACTTTGGTTGCCTCGCTGTTCACAATCATTGAGGTGGACCAAAGGGAACTGATAACGCCATTGTTGGGAGCAAGGTTTGAACCACCGTTCTGGAGTTGGGCCAGATCGGCATTACCGGCATTTAAAACGGTTAATTCTCCGGTAGATAAACCTGCCGACGAAATGGCCTGGTAAACCGTTGCAGCGGCAAGCGTATTAACGGCATACCTGTTTTTTATGCCTACAATGAGTTTGGTTACACCGTCCGGTGAACGCAATGCTTCAGCATCTGTAGGACCATTCGGATTGAAATAGTCTCTTTTGCAGCCAAACAAAAAAGAAGTAACTGTGAGTATAAATAAGATATTATGTTTCATATGCATTCAATTAAAAGTTTGTAGTGATGGCAAATTGGATGACCCTTGGAATCGGGAAAGCACCAAAATCGGTACCCCTAACGTATGATTGTCCTGCTGAGTTGATTTCAGGATCGAAACCATAATCGTAATTGTCAAAGCTGAAAAGGTTCCGTCCAATCAGCGACAGCCTTACATTTTTTGCAAACTTCAATTTTGAAAGGTTATAGCTGAGTGCCACTTCCCGGATTTTTGTAAAAGAACCATCATCAACATGTTCTTCCTGGATCCTTGGCCCGATAAATCCACCAACAGCTGCACTCCAACCTCTTGTACGGGTTCCCAGCAATTCTTCTTTTGCCCATGGACCGATGCCTACGTTATTGCGGGTGATCTTATCCCAGTTGTACACTTCGGCTCCGTACAAACCATCGATTTGTATACGCAGTGACCATTTATTCAGGCTGAATTCATTAATGAAAGATCCTGTAAAATCCGGGTTGGGGTCACCCACAATTTTTCTCAAAGGATCACCTACGGGTTGACCGTTGGCATCACGCTGAGGAACGCCTGTTGATAAATTGCCCCTTTCTACCTGTGGCAGCATAAATCCGTTTACGTTACGCAGCAGCAAGGTGCCATCGTTGTTGCGTGCATAATAGTTTACATAGTACACACCAACAGGTTGATTGATCAGTACACCCTGCGTATTGCTGGCATCAAATCCGATGAAGGGTGCATTATTATACAGTTCTGTAATCTTGTTCTGATAGCGGTTGATCAGGATACTTGCATCCCACCTGAAGCCTTTTGAAACTACGGGCGAACCATTGATCATAATTTCAAAACCTTTGTTTTCCATGGTACCAACATTATCTACAATAGATGTTGCTCCATTGGACGGGGCTATATTAAAAGGTAAAACAAGGTCGGTTATCTTTTGAGAATAAATACTGAACTGTGCTGCAAGCCTTCCTTTCAGGAATCCCATCTCGGCACCAAATTCAAGTTCTTCTTTAATTTCCGGACGGATATCGGGGTTGCCGATGGTATTCCTTGGAATCAAAGCGCCACCGGTATACTGCCCGGGCTGATAAACCGTAAACCTGTCATAAGGCCCGATACCGGTAAGGTTACCGGCTTTACCCCACGAACCCCTTACTTTCATAACGTTGATGATCCCTCCAAGGCTGTTTTCCCAAAAGGCTTCGTCACTTATGTTATATGACAAGCTTGCCTTGGGATAAAAAATATTACGGGCATCTTCACTAAATGCAGAAGAACCATCGAAACGTCCGGCGAGGGTAAGGAACAGTTTATTCTGCCAGCCGAATGTTTGCTGGAGGAAATAACCATATACACTCTGTTCGGTACGCCGGTCAACCGGTGCATTGAAAAA
>JALOMX010000155.1 GCA_025455245.1 Chitinophagaceae bacterium | reverse complement strand
AAATGATAATCACTAAGCTTTTCCAATGCATCTTCCGATAGTTTTAAAGATGGTTTCATGTACTTGTTGGCATACTGCTTCATAAAATATTCGGAAAGAAGCGGAATATCGGATTTTCGCCTGCGTAAAGGCGGCAGTTGCAGTTCCACTGTATTGATCCGGTATATGAGGTCTTTACGGAATTTATTTTCATTGGCAAGTTCCGACATAGGAACATTTGTTGCGCAGATCAGCCGGATGTCAATCGGAATGGGCATATTGGTACCAAGCCTTACCACCTGCCGGTTTTGCAATACGGATAAAAGCTTGGCTTGTTGTTGTAAAGTAATATTCCCGATTTCATCCAGAAATAAGGTGCCACCGTTAGCCGACTCAAAAAGTCCCATGCGATCTTCGCGTGCATCGGTAAAAGCGCCTCGTTTGTGCCCGAATAATTCACTTTCGAAAAGGCTTTCTGTTAGCGAACCCATATCCACTTTTACAAAAGGCCCGGAAGAACGTAACGAATTTTCGTGCAGGGCTTTTGCAATCAGGTCTTTACCGGTGCCGTTTTCTCCCAATACCAGTATGTTGGCATCGGTAGGCGCTACCTTTTGCAGTTTGGTAAATACCTGCTGCATTTCTGGACTATCCCCCAGCAGCATGGTACCGGAAATGCTTACAGAAGCATGTTTGGGTGCGTCTTTTTTCCTGATCAGGGCTTCCCGGATAGAGGATAGAAGCTTTTCATTATGCCATGGTTTAATGACAAAATCGCTTGCCCCTTCTTTCAGAGAAGTAACTGCAAGATCAATGGCCCCATAGGCTGTTATCATTATTACAGGCATTCCCGGTTTGAATTCCTGTATTTTTCTAAGCCAAAACAAGCCTTCATTTCCGGTGTGGACGGGGCTTGCAAAATTCATATCGAGCATCACGAGGTCGAAATCCTTTTGGCTCAGATGGTGTTTTATTTGCTCAGGATTTTTTTCTGTAACCACCTCCTTTACCTCGGTTTTCAGCAATAACCGTACCGCAGTCAATACATCAGGGTCATCATCTACAACTAATATGGATGCATGCTTCATGAGCCGGGAAAATTTTGCCAACAAGATTAGCGCAATTTTTATGAACAAAAGCGGGCTAATGGTTAAATGGTAAAAAAGTGTTCGGGAGGTGTTACACCACCGTACACAAACTGTATCAAAACCGAACACTTTTTTTTATGGGTAAAAAATAAAAGTATTGATATTCAATTAGTTGAAATTTTGGCACGGTTTTGAGAGAGTTATTATAGAAAAACAAAAGCGAACAGCTGATATGGATAGGGTAATTGAAAAGAAAACATGGACTATCAAGCGGATCCTCATCATCGCAGGGGCTTTAGGTATAACCGCAATTATTGTAGCGGCTATCCTTACAGGCAGAGGGGGCAACAGGTTGAATGTTGATGCTGAACGCGTAATGATCGGTGAAATAAAAGAAGGTTCTTTTCGCGAACTGATACCGGTTAACGGAATCGTGCTTCCGGCAACCACCATCTACCTTGATGCACTGGAAGGCGGAAGGGTTGAAGAAAAATTTGTGGAAGACGGGGCTATGATGAAAAAGGGCGAAGCCATATTAAGGCTTAGTAATTCTGACCTTGAGTTAAGCCTTGCTACACAGGAAACTTCAGTATTTAACGTACTCACACAAATGAACATATCAAAGAACAACGCCACACAAAACACCATCAGGCAACTGAACCAAATGGCAGATGTAGATAATGCCCTTGCGGAAGCCGAGCGGGTGTACACACTCAACAAAACCCTATACCGGGATAAAGTGATTGCCGAACAGGAATTAAAACAAAGTGAAATTGCCTACAACTATCAGGTACGCCGTAAAAAATTGACCGAAGACATTTTGAAGGAAGATGCCGCCGCCGTAAATCTCATGACCACACAGGACAAAGAATCACTTGCCCGCATGCAAAACACACTCTCACTGATGCGACGGAAGGTTGGCGACCTGGTAGTAAGGGCACCTATTGACGGGCAACTGACAAGCCTTGACGCAGAAATCGGACAAAACATCAACAAAGGCCAAAGGCTTGGACAGGTTGATGTGACCACCGCTTTTAAAGTTCGTGTAGATATAGATGAGCATTATATCAGCCGCATATTTACCGGGCTTGAAGGGGAGTTTTCTTTTGCAGGAAAAAACTACAGGCTCCGTATCCGCAAAGTGTACACACAGGTAACCAATGGCCGTTTTCAGGTGGATATGGAATTTCTGGATGTTGCACCTGAAGGCATACGTCGCGGACAAACCTTGCAGATCAGGCTGGCGCTCAGTGATGAAACCTCTGCATTGCTATTGCCGAAAGGAGGCTTCTTTCAGCAAACCGGCGGCAACTGGATATTTAAATTAAATGAAGCCGGCACAATCGCCTTTAAGTCTGATATTACCATTGGGCGTCAGAATCCGGAATATTATGAAGTTTTAGAGGGGTTGAAGCCCGGAGATAAGGTAATTATCAATAGTTATGAAACTTATGGTAATATGAGTGAAATTATATTAAAATAAAAATCTTATGAAGTCTGCACACAACAATCCGTCATCATCCCGAACAGCCAAAAGGGTAATGGTTCTATTGATAGCGGTTCCGCTTGTTTTTACCCTCATTATGTGGTCTGTATTGCCTTCAGGTTACGAACGGCAGTTTTGTAAAAAGGGTATTCGCCAATCTGTTATTTCATGGCAGCCGCTTCAGGCCGGATTGAAATATGTAATTACTTCCATGAAGAAATAATCTATTTTCCCGGAGGTATATCCGCATTTTGAACAAGCCACTATATTTATAATTATCAAAGATTTTAAACAATGATTAAAATAAAGAACCTCGAAAAATACTATCGCACTGAAGAAGTAGAAACTGTAGCACTCAATAAAATTTCTCTTGAAGTGACCCCTGGTGAATTTGTTGCAGTTATGGGTCCCAGCGGATGTGGAAAATCAACATTGTTGAATATAATTGGTTTGCTTGATGACCCTGACGGCGGAAGTTTTTTGTTTAATGGAATTGAAGTTTCTGGGTTTAATGAACGCAAGCGTGCTGAATTGCGTAAACATAATATTGGTTTTGTATTTCAGAGTTTTAATCTGATCGATGAGTTGACTGTTTTTGAAAATGTAGAGCTTCCGCTTATTTATTGTAAGGTGGCTTCTGCCGAACGGAAAAGGCGGGTAGAGGAAGTGCTGGATAAAATGCAGATCATGCACAGACGTAATCATTTTCCACAACAGTTAAGTGGCGGGCAACAGCAAAGGGTGGCCGTTGCCCGTGCTGTTGTCAATAAGCCAAAACTTATTTTGGCAGATGAACCAACCGGAAACCTCGACAGTAGCAATGGTAATGAAGTAATGCAGCTTCTCACCGACCTTAATGATCAGGGTACTACCATTATCATGGTTACACACAGCGATCATGATGCACGGTATAGTCACCGTATCATCCGTATGCTCGACGGGCAAACAGTTACAGAAAATATACTGGTGTAGATTATGTCGTTAAAATCCGTAATTCATCACTCAACTTCAGCCACACATGTTCCGTAACTATTTAAAACTCGCCTGGCGAAACATTATCAGTAACAAGGGGTTTTCTACCCTAAATATCCTCGGTCTGGCAACCGGCATTGCCGCCACTGCCATTATTCTTTTATGGATTGACTATGAATTAAGGTTCGATAAGTTTCATGAAAAAATTGACCGCATTTATGAAGCATATAACCTCGATGTAAATTCCAAAGGCGAAAAATCAGTATGGAATACTACACCGAAGGTAATGGCAAGTGCTATTCAGCAGGATTACCCCGAGGTAGAAACAACCGCGCGTTTCAATTGGGGAAGCGATGCTTTATTCTCATATGGTGATAAGCGAATTAAAGCTCCGGGCAACATTGTTGATTCTACCTTTTTACAGATTTTTTCATTTCCGCTTTTATCCGGGCAACCGGACCAGGCATTAATGGGTACAAATAGTATTGTTCTAACTGAAGGCCTTGCCAGGGAAATATTCGGCAATGAGGCACCGGTCGGAAAAACGGTATTGATCAATAATCAATACAATTTTATGGTATCAGGTGTTTTGAAAGATTTGCCCGCCAATTCACAGTTTAATTTCAAATTTCTTGTTCCCTGGGCTTTTGCCAGGCAGACCGGGATGGATGATAATTACTGGGGAAATAATTCAACCCGAACATTTGTTCTCCTTAAGTCCGGGTCAGAAATCAATCCCTTTAACAAGAAAATTAAAAACCTCCGGAAAAAGTATGACAGTGATTCTCCTGAAATGGAGACCTTTCTTTACCCATTCAAACGATCGCATTTATATGCAAGGTTTGAACAAGGTATTGAATCGGGTGGCAGGATTGAGATTATCCGTATGTTCTCTTTAATAGCTGTGTTCGTGCTGGTTATTGCCTGTATCAATTTCATGAACCTTAGTACAGCCCGCAGTGAAAAAAGGGCAAAGGAAGTTGGGATCAGAAAAACCATTGGTGCCGGACGTTCTTCTCTTATCTCACAGTTTCTTGGGGAATCCATTTTGATTTCTTTTATTTCTTTTGTTTTCGGTGTTATCATTATTTACCTGGTACTACCATGGTTTAATGAATTGGTTAAAGTAAAACTAACAATAGATGCCGGAAATCCATTCTATTGGTTGGGAGCATTGGGGATTATCCTCGTTACCGGTCTGTTTGCAGGGTTCTATCCGGCGTTTTATTTATCTTCTTTCAAGCCGGTTTTTGTATTGAAGGGGACATTCAAAAAATTTAATGCGATCGTTACTCCCCGAAAGATACTGGTGGTGTTACAATTTTCTTTTGCCATCATACTTATCATTTCCACCATTATTGTAAGGCAGCAGATCCGGAACGCGCAGAACCGAAATAGCGGCTATGACAAATCAGATCTCGTGTATTCCTATATGGAGGGTGATGCAGAGAAGAATTACATGCTGATTAAGAATGAGCTTCTTTCATCCGGCACAGCGGTTTCAATTACCAAAACCAATTCGCCGATTACAGAGAACTGGACGAACACATGGGGAATTGAATGGCAGGGAAAACCCGCCGATGATAAAACTTTGGTGGACAGGTTTTATGTGGATGATGGAATTGTAAAGACTGCCGGATTAAAACTCATAAAGGGCCGTGATTTTGATCTTTCCAAATTTCCGGGCGATTCCAGCGGCGTAATTCTTAATGAAACAGCCCTGAAGCTGATGAATTTTAAAGAGCCTTTGGGACAGATTTTGCGTGATGGCGATGAGGAATGGAAAGTAATTGGAGTGGTGGAAGATTTTGTTGTCCGTTCACCTTTTTATAAGATCACGCCCATGGTGATTGAGGGGGCAAAAGGATGGTTTAATGTGATTACCATTAAACTGAATAACAAACGCAGTGTAAAGGATAACCTTGCGGCCATGGAAAAAATATTCAAGAAATACAATCCTGAATTTCCTTTTAATTATGCATTTGTGGATGAGCAGTATGCAAGGAAATTTGAAGATGAAAAGCGCACAGAAACGCTTGCAACTTTATTTGCTTCGTTGGCCATCATCATTTCCTGTCTTGGTCTTTTTGGACTTGCAAGCTATATGGCCGAGGTCAAAACCAAGGAGATTGGCATACGAAAAGTGCTGGGTGCTTCTGTGGCAGCGATTACTTATTTTTTGTCTATTGATTTCCTTAAGCTTGTATTTATTTCATTTGTTATTGCCGCCCCGGTTTCATGGTATGCCATGAATAAATGGCTTGAATCA
>JALOMX010000415.1 GCA_025455245.1 Chitinophagaceae bacterium | reverse complement strand
GTTCTTGAGTTGTTATTTTTTGAACAAGTTCGTGTTCAGGTGCTAATACCATGAAGTCTACCCCAAAGATGGTATCGGGGCGTGTGGTATATACCCTCACCCCCGCCTCTCCCAGGGGAGAGGAGCCGTCGGCATTTGTTCCTTGATTTTGCTTCTGTGCTTTTAATTCATCTGCGGTTTCTTTGATTTTCAACAAAACATTTTGCAGGTCATTAATTACTTCTTCATTTGTAAATCTTATGGTGGTAAATCCCAACTCTTTTAAGTACTCATTTCTGGCATTATCATACTCCTTCTGTTCTGGTGTGGTATGATATCCGCCATCAATTTCTACCAATAGCCAGACTTCAAGGCATGCAAAATCGGCAATGAATCCTGCTACAGGGTGTTGACGACGGAACTTGAATTCGATCTTTCTGTTCCTTAGTTCCTCCCATAAAATGCGCTCTGCTTCAGTGGGTTCCTTGCGCATTTTTTTTGCATTTTCGATGTCCAATAAATTGCTTCCGCCAAAGGACAGGGGTGCGGCACCATGGCGAAAACCAGGCCCCTCTCCCCCTCGGGGAGAGGCGGGGGTGAGGGGAAAATCAATCTCCGCCCCATAACTTTTCCCGATCCAGTTGGTCTGCATTTCCTTCATGGCATCGCTGAAGTCAATGGTTTCGAGGCCCTGCAACAAGCGGTCGGCATATTCGGTAATACGGAGGTACCATTGACGCAGCTTCTTTTTTACCACCGGGTGGCCCCCGCGTTCGCTTACGCCGTTTACCACTTCATCGTTGGCAAGTACGGTGCCAAGCGCTTCGCACCAGTTTACTTCGCCATACCCGCAGTAGGCAAGGCGGTATTCCATCAGGATGGATTGCCGGATCGGTTCACTGAAGGATTTCCAATCTTCAGCCGTGAAAACAAAAGTTTCGTTTGAACGGGAACTGACATTTGGAATTTGGAATTTTGTATTTGGAATGGTTCTGCTTTTTGCTTTTGCCGGTTGAAAAAGCTGTTGAACAGTTGCAGAAAGATCCATTGTGTCCACTTGTAATAATCCGGTTCGCAGGTGCGCACTTCACGGTCCCAATCATAACAAAATCCAATTTTATCCAATTGGCTGCGAAAGGTTTCGATATTTTTTTTGGTGGAAACGGCCGGGTGGATGCCATGCTCTATGGCGTATTGCTCGGCAGGCAGGCCAAAGGCATCGTAGCCCATGGGATGCAAAACATTAAAACCCTTCAGCCTTTTATACCGGCTGAAAATATCGCTTGCTATGTAACCAAGCGGATGGCCAACGTGCAATCCGGAACCGCTTGGGTAGGGAAACATATCAAGAACGTAGTATTTTGGTTTATCGCTTTGGTTGGGCACACTGTATGTCCCATTTTCCTGCCATTGCTTTTGCCATTTTTTTTCTATCTGCGAAAAATTGTATTCCATAAAATTTGTTGGTAGTATGCTCAAAAATTCAAATAAGGCCTTTCGGTTTGCCTATCAAATTCCTAAAAAATGAAAAACAGGCAATACCTAATGGCCAAAACCGTTAGTTTGGCGGCTGCAAAAGTAATGGTTTGAAATGGATGCTTACTTTTGACCGCTTTATATTGGCAACTGCTAACCTAATTTGAACTAAACATGGCAACAACCGGAAAAATGACATCCCGCAAAGGGCGAACATCGTATATCATGGCAATAGTAGGGGTATCGCTTGTGCTTGTACTACTTGGATTTCTTGGATGGATGGGAATCAACTACAGCAAACTTGTTGATTATTTTCGGGAGTCGGTTCCCGTACAGGTTTTTTTAAGGGAAACCACAACCGAGGCCGCGAAAGACTCTTTGCTTGCACAGGTAAAGGTGATGCCATACGTAAAAAGTTATTCGTATAAGGACAAGGAAACTGCAAGGCGGGAATGGCAGAGTATGGGTAACGAGGATTTTATGGCTTTTATTGATACCAATATTTTGCCCCGCAGCATTGAAATGAACCTGAAAAGCCAGTATGTAGTACCCGATACCCTTAAAAAAATCGAGCAGACATTGCTTGCCAATACCAATGTTACCGATGTGAAGTACCCGACAAATGTTGTTGGCAGTATGACCATTTTGCGCAAAATCGGTTTTGTACTGCTTGCCGTTGCACTGATTCTTGCCATTGTGGTCATTGTGCTGATTGACAATACAATACGCCTTGCCATGTTCAGCAACCGGTTTCTGATAAAAACCATGCAAATGGTGGGTGCCACCCGCTGGTTTATTGCTAAACCAATGAATATCAGGGCCATCATCAACGGGTCGATATCTGCAGGCATTGCCATTGCGGTAATTTGGGCTATGTTGCTGAGCATTCAGCAGGTGGTACCTGAACTCAAGACACTTCACGACACTAAGCTTTTTATTTTGCTTTGTGTCCTGTTGCTCATTCTTGGGGTCGCTATCAGTCTTTTCAGTACCCATCGAAGCGTAATCAAGTACCTTAAAATGAAACTTGATGATTTGTATTGAGAGGAATGATTAAATCAGGACCGGGCAACAACCGGGCACTACGGCCTTTTAACCGTATCTCTATTCATAAGAATCCCTTTACTTTGCCACGTTCAAGCAAATAACAAACATGTCTGCAAAAAAGGAAATCTCCAGAAAAGCCACAGCCGCTGCAACCAAAAAGGAAAAAGTACAGGTGGTAGACCATGCACCGCTTTTTGATAAAACCAATTATTTGCTAATTATTTGCTGATGATAGCGGGTGCCGTAATTATTGCGCTCGGGATGATCTTAATGGCCGGCGGAAAAAGTCAGGACCCTAATGTATTTGATCCGAAGCAGGTGTACAGTACTACAAGGCTTACCATTGCCCCGGTGTTGATTGTGTTAGGATTGGTTCTTGAAGTTTATGCTATCTTTAAGAAAAATTAGTTATGGATAGTCCTGTTTTTGAAGGCAAGCTTTCCCCATTACAATTGGAACTTTTGAAATTAGGAAATATTAAACTTTCAGACGAAGAGTTTCAGGAAGTTAAAGCGTATTTTGCTGATTTGGCCTTAAGGCGCTTATCAAAAACAGCCACAGAGGCTGCATTGGAAAAGGGATATACTGACAAAGATTATGAAGCATGGCTAAACGATGAAAATCAATAGCTATGAAGGTGGTTTTGGATACCAATGTTTTGTTGGTTATTTTACCGAATAATTCTAAATACCACAATGTTTTTCAAGCCTTGCGTCAAAGGCGTTATTCAATATGTTTTACTACTGATATTCTGCTGGAATACGAAGAGGTTTTCTCCTACAGATATTCACAAAATAGTCTTGTAGAAATGTTTGCAGAATTGGTAGGTACCCAAAAAGGTGAGTTTATTACCACATCATTTCGATTTAATCTGATAGAGGCAGATCCTGACGACAATAAGTTTGTCGACTGTGCCATCGCAGCAGATGCAGATTTCATCATTACGAATGACCGTCATTTTAATATTCTTGGAACAATACCATTCCCAAAAGTTGAAACCCTTACTTTGCAAGAATTTCAGAATATATTATTTCCCCAATGACCATTTTTCAAGCCATTATTCTCGCCATAGTTGAGGGTCTTACAGAATTTTTACCAGTATCGAGTACCGGGCATATGATTGTGGCTTCCTCCCTGATATGGGCATTCATCAGGAAGAGTTTACCAAGCTGTTTGAGGTGGCGGTTCAGTTTGGCACCATCCTGAGCGTGGTGGTTTTGTACTGGAAAAAGTTTTTCGACTTTTCAAAATTCGATTTCTACCTTAAACTGATGGTAGGCGTGGTTCCTGCCCTCATCCTCGGATTTGTATTAGGCGATTATATTGATGCCCTGCTCGAAAGCCCTACAACGGTTGGAATTATGCTGATTGGCGGAGGGGTCGTTTTTTTATTTATCGATAAAATATTTACAAAAGGAAATATTACGACCGAACCACAAATTTCTTTTAAAAACAGCGTTTGGGTTGGTTTTTGGCAGTGCGTTGCCATGATACCGGGCGTTAGCCGGAGTGCAGCATCCATAATTGGAGGTTT
>JALOMX010000154.1 GCA_025455245.1 Chitinophagaceae bacterium | reverse complement strand
AAGTTTGTCTTTCATGCTTTAACAATTTTGTTTTTCCGGTTGTAGTTATTTGTGACAGTTTTTACCCACTTTTAGCGTTATGAAAATTTATCGGAGTTCCCTTTTATTATGTTTTCTTGCCATTTTTTGCGTACATCATGGAAATGCGCAGACAGCTTCTTTGCCGCCCGGTTTTGATGCCGATGAATACGCCGATGTCCTCTGGCTTGCTTTTTACGGGTTTGCAGACAGCCTTCAGGATAAGCCTGTTGCCTATTTGCGCAAAGGGGCATATGAAAGAAAATTCCGATCGGAAGAGGTTGGTCTTTTTAATAAATGCGAACTATACCTCAGGAGCGATTCCGTAGTCATTTTAAGCCTTCGGGGAACCGTTAATAAAACGGAAAGCTGGATGGAAAATTTCTATGCCGGTATGTTGCCTGCTATTGGAACCCTGCAGTTGTCTGATGATTACCGTTTTGATTACAAGCTTGCAGCAAGACCCGGGGCTATGGTACATGCCGGGTGGACCATCGGTACGGGATTTCTGGCAAAGGAATACCTTCCTGTATTGGAAACTTTACTTGCGCGGGGACTTCGCAAGGTTATCGTTACCGGACATAGTCAGGGTGGAGCGCTCAGTTTTCTCAATACATCGTTATTGTATTATCTTTTTCATGAAAAATACCCCGGACTTCAAATAAAAAATTATGCAAGTGCAGCACCAAAACCCGGTAACCTGTTTTATGCATACGATTTTGAACACATAACGGGGTACGGGTATGCATATCGCATTGTTAATGCCGATGATTGGGTACCCGAATCACCTATTTCCATTCAGGGTGTCGGCGATTTTAATTCCGTAAATCCTTTGATGGGTGCAGAAGCGACCATCAAGAAACAGAAATTTCCTGACCGCGTAGTGATGAAACATGTTTATAACAAAATGAGAAAGGGGAGTGAAAAAGCTGCAAGGCGCTATCAGAAATACCTTGGCGAAGGGGTTGGTAAACTGGTAAAAAAATCACTGCCCGGTTTTGTACCGCCTGTTTATGCGGAGGGCAGCAACTACATGACCGCAGGCGCCCCTGTAATCCTTATGCCGGATGCAGAATATTATAAAACGTTTATGTTTGACGGCAAAAACATGTTTCTGCATCATATGTATGCACCGTATATGTGGTTGATGAAGAAGCAGTTTGGGGTGGAAGAGAGGTGAGGTTGAGGATGAGGTTGAGGTTAAGGTTAAGGTTGAGGTTGAGGTTGAGGGGGCAGGATTTCTTGAGCTGAATCTGTTGGAATTCAAATTTATAATTTCGAATATTAGTTATCATCATGAATAAAGAACAGTTGTTTGTGTGGTTCAGGCGGGTAGGAATGTGGGAAGGGATTTCCTTTTTAGTGTTGTTGGGGATTGCTATGCCCCTTAAGTACCTGATGGGTATGCCCAAAGCCGTTTCGGTAGTGGGTATGGCACATGGCGTACTATTTGTGGCATACCTTTATCTGATAAACGAATGCAGGCGTGCATTTGGATGGAGCCTGAAAACAGCAGCCCTTGGGGTTATTTCAGCAGTAATGCCTGCAGGGCCTTTTATTTACGATAAATGGGTAGCAAAGCAAACTGAACTGCAGCCCTCGGTTAAAGAAGTGAAAACGCATACATAATTTCACGTCCGATTTGTCTGCACCTTTCATCGTAGCGGGCGGTTTCTTCAGGAGTCCCATCGGCTTCTTTGGGGTCGTTATATGGCAATGAAAGACGAAATTTTGCACCGGGTATGTATGGGCATTCTTCATCAGCCTGAGAACAGGTCATGATGGCAGCGAAATCTTTTGAAGGATTGGCAGGGTCATCAAACTTTTTTGAGAAGCAAATAAATTTCTCATCTGTATCCGAAAAAATAACATTGTACCTTGGATTTTCTCCGCCGGGATTGTCAATTTTAAAACCTGCCCTTTGCAATGCCGCCACAGCACGGGGATTGAATGCAGTGGCTTCTGTTCCGCCTGAGAAAGTTCCAATATTCTCAATTTGGTAATACTTAGCTGCTGCAGCCGCCCAAATTTGGGCCATGTGGCTTCTTCTGCTGTTGTGGGTACATATAAAAATTAAATTCACAGGGTTGCCACTGTCTCTTTGCTCCGAAATGTATTGTGCAAGTTCTTTGAGGATGAGCCTTCTTTCCACCGGTATTTCTTCAAATTCAAAAGTCAGGCTATCTGCATAGTTCTTTAGTGCTGTCAGCATATAATTTTCTTTAATGGTAATTTCCTGTTGTTGGTCTTTAGCTTTTTGTTCTGCGGGGCCGCAGCCAATCAAAACAAACAAAGCCATAGTAAATAAAACTGCCCTCATATTAATCGCAATATTACGATAGGATTTCTTTGGAGGAAAATGAATTAATGAAAAATTAAAATACGCGTCATAACAGATCCATAACTGGTCAATAAGGAATGAACTAAATTTCGAATTTACTTACAAGAAGGCTGCTGTCTTCAACCAACACTTTTGATTGTTCGGGAATTTGCCTCCATAGTTCGGTATGTTTTCCGATGGGTTCAGAAACGATGCACACAGCAAAATCACCAAAATGTCCTTTCAGCTCAGGGTTTAGTTTTACGAGTTCGTCAATATCCGGGCTTATGTACAGGGTAGGTCCTTTACCATTGCTTCCGTATCGAAAGGCCCAAAGGTTGTTTCCATCGCTGATGGCAAGTGTCATCCAAAGGCATTGAGCAATACCATGTTTGCGGGCAGTTGTTTCTACCTCCTGAACCATAAGGCTGATGGCATCATTCACATCATTTTCAAGACCGAAAGTCAGGGCAAGGTGAAACATGATTTCAGAGTCGGTGGTGCCTGAAATGTTATTAAAATACTTTGGATCAATTTTCAATAACAGTTCCCTTTTCATATGCTGAAAACCCTCAATTTGTCCATTATGCATGAAAAGCCAGTTTTTATACCGGAACGGATGGCAGTTTGTTTCCTGAATGGTTGCGAGCGAGGTAGCCCTTACATGCGCCATAAACAGTGGTGATTCAATATGGCCTGCAAGGTCTTGCAGGTTGGTGTCGTTCCAGGCCGGCCGGATACTCCTGAATAACCCCGGATGAGGTTGTTTCGAATACCAACCCAGCCCAAAGCCATCCCCGTTGGTAGGTGTCCGGGGGGCATTGGCTTTCAGGCTTTGCTGTATCAGGTTGTGCTCGGGGGTAACCAGCAAATCACTCATTAAAATTGGTGCTCCATAGTAGGCAAGCCATCGACACATGGTTAATTCAATTTATATTTATAATTTAAACTACATGAATTAGAATTTTTTAATCAGGTTTTTATCATTCAATTAATCTGTTATTCTTTCAAATCTTGCCTGAAAGAATCGCAGGTATTTTGGTTCGTAAATCATTTTTAATCCTTTGATCTTATTCCTTTTTTCAAAAACCATAGCCGTTGATTCTGCTACCACATCCATATGGGCCTGTGTATACACACGCCTCGGTATGGTAAACCGTACAAGTTCAAGTTTCGGATAATAGTTTTCACCATTTGGCTTTCTTCCTGCCGATACAACACCTCGTTCCATGGTCCTTACACCGGAGTCAAGGTAAATTTCGGCAGCAAGGGTTTGTGCGGGAAAATGATCCTGTGGAATGTGGGGTAAAAACTTTTTGGCATCAACAAAAATGCCATGACCACCAATGGGCTTTACAATCGGAACCCCATATTCTATCATTTTTTCACCGAGATAAATAACCTGACCTACCCGTGCATGTATATGCGCATCACTTACACTTTCCCTGATTCCGATGGCCATAGCTTCCATATCGCGGCCCGCAAGACCCCCATAGGTATGCAGGCCTTCGTAAACCACTACAAGATTTCTTGCTTCTTCAAAAACATCCCAATCGTTTACGGCAAGAAATCCGCCGATATTTACAATTGCATCTTTCTTGGCGCTCATGGTTGCACCATTTGTAAGTGAGCAAATTTCTTTTACAATTTCACGTATGGTTTTATGTTCATATCCTTTTTCACGCTGCTGAATAAAGTGGGCGTTTTCCGCAACACGTGTCATGTCGTGGATGATGCGGATGCCGTGTTTTTTGGTATAAGCCCTTAACTCCTTAAGATTTTTCAGGCTAATGGGTTGTCCACCGGCCATATTTACACTGGTGGCCATACTTACATAAGGAATCTTTTTGGCGCCATATTTTTTCACCAGCTTTTCTAATTTATTCAGGTCAATGTTCCCTTTAAACGGAAATTCATTTTCGGGATCGTGGGCTTCATCGATTATTATATCTTCGAAACGCCCCCCGGCAAGTTCCTGGTGAAGGCGTGTAGTAGTGAAATACATATTTCCCGGAACAATATCACCCGGCTTAATCAGGATTTTTGAAATGATGTTTTCAGCGCCTCTTCCCTGATGGGTAGGTACAAGGTATTTATAACCATAAATTTCTCTGACCGTTTCTTCGAGGTGATAAAAGTTTCTGCTTCCTGCATAGGCCTCATCGCCCATCATTAATCCCGACCATTGCTGATCACTCATGGCCCCGGTTCCGCTATCGGTCAGCAGATCAATGTACACATCTTCAGATCGTAATAGAAACGTATTGAAACCTGCTTCTTTCATTGCTTTTTTACGCTGGGCAGGGGTGGTCATTTTCAGTAACTCCACCATTTTTATCTTGTAAGGTTCGGCCCAACTGTGTTTGGTTGGTTTACTCATAAATCTTTCATTTGGCAATTTGCCAAAGGTATTCCGCCCTGTCAGGGTAAAAAATGATTTTGAGCATAGTTGGTTAATAACCAATCATTCTAAAATAACAGGTTAAAGTAAATTTTAATCTTAATCCGATCCTTTTGCCGGTGAAGTCAAAGGATTTACCCTTTCTTGATTTATTGATAATGGTTTCACTTAAGATCGATTGTTCGTAAATTTGAATCATGAAAACGGGCTTTCCGGCTGCTTGCCTGAAAATGATTTTCTTGCTTTTTTTAAACACGGCAATTGCACAGACCGATACACTTGAAAACAATACGCCTGTTGTCAAATTATCGGCTTTTCTGGATGTTTTCTATTGCTACGATTTCAATAAGCCCCAAACCAATTATCGGCAGCCATTTCTTTACAACCATAACCGCCACAATGAATTTAATATTAATCTTGGGTTTGTAAAGGTTTCTGTACTACAAAAGAAATACCGTGCCAATCTTGCACTTCAAACCGGTACATATGCAAATGACAACTATGCAGCAGAGCCGGGTACCCTGAAAAATATTAATGAAGCCAATGCAGGCATTAAACTTGCCAAAGGTCTCTGGCTTGATGCAGGTGTCTTTTCTTCGCACCTTGGTTTTGAAGGGGCTGTTTCCATAGATTATCCTACCCTGACACGTTCGCTGGTTTCGGAAGGTTCTCCGTATTTTTTAACTGGTGCCAAACTGACCCTTAAGCCCAATGACAAATGGGAATTGCTGGCTGTAGTCAGCAATGGCTGGCAGCGCATTCAAAGGGTGGCAGGTAATTCTTTGCCCTGTGTTGGTACGCAGGTAAAATATATGCCCAATCGTAACACCCTGTTGAATTGGAGTACCCTGATCGGTACAGACGATCCTGACAGTACAAGACGCATGCGCTACTTTAATAATCTGTATGCACAATTTCAACTGAATGATGATATGAACCTGTCGGTTGGTTTTGATGCAGGCATGCAGCAGCAATCAAAAGGCAGTTCAACCTACAATACCTGGTATGCACCTGTGGTTGTTTTCGGATATAAGTTTAACGGACAGGTTGCAGCCGGTTTCAGGGCTGAATAT
>JALOMX010000153.1 GCA_025455245.1 Chitinophagaceae bacterium | reverse complement strand
GCCAAAAAGATTACTGCTGAGGTAGCGGTCGCCGCGATCGCAGACAATAAAAACAATCAGCCCGCTGTCAAGTTCTGCGGAAAGTTTACATGCAGCAAAAGCAGCGCCTCCGCTGCTCATGCCGCTGAAAATGCCTTCCTCCTTAGCAAGTTTTCTTGCCATCAGCGTGGCATCATCCTGGCTTACATCAATGGTGCGGTCCACTCTTTCCGGTTCAAAAATTTTTGGCAGGTATTCTTTTGGCCATCTTCTGATCCCGGGGATGGAACTTTCTTCTGTAGGCTGACAACCTACGATTTGTACCGACCTGTTTTTTTCTTTTAAAAAACGGCTTGTCCCCATGATGGTTCCTGTGGTGCCCATAGCGCTTACAAAATGGGTGACTTCACCATTTGTATCGCGCCATATTTCAGGTCCGGTACTTTTATAATGAGCGAGATAATTATCAGGGTTGGCAAATTGGTTTAATATAAAATGGCTGCCGGCTGCAGCTTTTTCCTCTGCATAATCCCGGCAAACTTCAATATTATCAAGAAGGGTAACTTTTGCGCCGAAAGCCTCCATCGTCAGGGTGCGTTCCCGGGTACTGTTTGATGGCATTACGAGTTCTATTTCAAGACCGTACAAACAGGCAATCATGGCAAGGGCAATCCCGGTATTTCCACTTGTGGCTTCAATCAGTTTGTCACCGGCTTTTATCTCACCACGGTCCATTGCCGAACGGATCATGTTTAGTGCAGCCCTGTCTTTAACGCTTCCTCCGGGGTTATGGCCTTCAAGTTTTGCATACACTTTTACGCTGGGATTTGGGTTCAGTTTTTTAATTTCTACAAGGGGGGTGTTTCCCACAAGATCAAGGATACTTGCCATTCTCAACAATTTAGCTTTCAAGCATTTCGCTTTCAATTACGTGTATTTCAGATTTATGGTAAACCTTGGTGCCGGCAGGTACACTTTTGGTAAGCCAAACGTTACCTCCAATAATACTGTTGCGACCGATAACGGTTTCTCCGCCTAAAATGGTTGCATTTGAATAAATCACCACATGGTCCTCGACGGTTGGGTGTCTTTTCAATCTGGCCATATTTTTTTCAACACTCAATGCGCCGAGGGTAACACCCTGATACAGTTTTACGTGATTGCCGATGTGTGTGGTTTCGCCTATAACAATACCGGTACCGTGATCAATAAAAAAATGTTCGCCGATTGCGGCACCCGGATGAATGTCAATTCCGGTAAGGCTATGCGCGTGTTCGGTAAGAATGCGCGGCAGCAGCGGAACATTGAGCCTAAGCAAGGCATGTGCAATACGATAATAGCAAATGGCGAGAAATCCGGGATATGCCCTTACAATTTCAAAGTGCGAATGGGCAGCAGGGTCGCCCTGCAAAATAGCATCCACATCGGTTTGTAACAACCTGTGTATTTCCGGAAGGCTTTCAAAAAAGTCCCTTGATATTTCCTCGATATTACAGCAGGAGCATGCCTTGGTGGCATAAAGTAATGAGGTAAGCTGTTCTTTAAGTTGTAAAAAACTCTGTTCAAGTTCGGCTACAGAACCGTATCTGCATTCGGATTTTTCAGGAAAGAGAAGGCATATCAAACTGTTGGCCCATCCTGCAATTTCGGTGTTGGGCGGCACCTGTTCAATTTCCTGCTGATAGTTATATAGTTGTGTCAGAAAAGTTTTTTCCATAGCATGTGTTCAGTGCATGAAATTACTAACAATATTCAAGCCATACTACCTTGCTTTGAAAACACGCAAAACTCCCGATCAAATCAGATACTGTGCTTTAGCAAGATTGGCTACAATTTTATCTATGGGTAGGGTAACATCTTCTTCGGAAAAATGTTGAAGTGGAATAAAACGGAAAGTTTCCGTTTCGCCGGTTTGGTGGTATTGGTTCATTTGTTGCTCATCAAAATCAAAAGGTTTGTTCCTGAGCGGTGCCTTTATTTCTTCCAATGCCTGAACCCTGTAGTAAATCGAGACTATCTGATGGCTTGGATTGAAAGCGCTCATCTGAAAAAAGTCTGTAGTGTAAATATGCTCTTTTACTTCAACTTTCAGGGTCATTTCTTCCATAAACTCCCGAACGAGACAGTCGCGGGTGCCTTCGCCAAATTCAAGGCCTCCTCCGGGAAATTTGGTGTACAATCCACCCCTGATATACTCATCCGCCACCAGGATTTCGTTTTGGTCGCTGATAAGGATACCATAAACACGAATATTAAACATACTGACTATTTAATTGCTCTTCTGATTACATAATACCAACCAAACCAAAGGCCGGTAATGGCACTCAGAATGATGGGTACCCAAAATGCATAATGCGAATCCTGAAAGGGCAGGGGTACATTCATGCCGTAAATACTTGCGGCAAGGATAGGGATTTGCAAAGCGATGGTAACATAGGTAAGCCTTTTCAGGACCACGTTTTGGTTGTTGCTGATAATGCTCGCATATGCATCGAGCGAACTGCTGAGGATATTGGTGTAAATATTTGCCATTTCATAAGCCTGACTCGTATCAACGATCAGGTCTTTCAGAAAATCGCGTTCCTCTTCATTAAGACCCAGGATGTTGGTGCGCTCCAGTTTTATCATCAAGAGCTCGTTGCTGCGAAGGGCCGTTACAAAATACACCATGCTTTTTTGTATACGCACCAGTTCAAGAAGGTCTTCATTGCTGTTGCCCTGATACAGCTTTTGTTCCAGCATATTGCGCCGGTTATTGATCTCCTTCAGAAAATCCATATAGTTTACAACAACCTTTTCCAGGATTTTCAGTACCATCATTTTCCGGTTGTCGGGCTTTCGGTTTTGGAACGTGTTAAAAAACTTTTTGATGGCATCGTTATCAAAACTGTTTACCGTTACAATTTGCTGATGGGTTAGGATAATGCAGATGGGAATGGTAATGTAGTAGGCATCGCTTTCATTAAAGGAATGGTTTTCGGCAGGGGTTTTAATTACGATCAGTTTATTGTTATCATCGAGTTCGTAGCGGCTGCGTTCGTCAATATCCAGAGAATCCCTCAAGAAGTCGATTGGGATATCAAGTTGGTTGGATAATTCTTCAAACTCCTCCTGTTTAAGCGGAGGCATAATATTAATCCATGCCCCCTGTTCAGGTTGCCTGATTTCTACCGTTTGCCGTTCAATATTTTTAAAATATTGTACCATATTATTTATTCGGGGAAATTGCAAAGATCAACAAACATAAAACAGCAAGGCCCGAATTTATTTTTCAATTGCTTAAAAATGACAAAAAAA
Source organism: Chitinophagaceae bacterium (assembly GCA_025455245.1). Taxonomy (GTDB): domain Bacteria; phylum Bacteroidota; class Bacteroidia; order Chitinophagales; family Chitinophagaceae; genus Phnomibacter. The sequence goes on along the minus strand of JALOMX010000153.1, from coordinate 2,549 downwards.
AACCCGGTCATTGACCGGGAAAAAACTATTTAATGAAAATCTATGCGGTAGTTGCAGCAGCTTTTGTGGCATTTACCTTTTTAGCAAGTTTGCTTTTCAGGTTAGCGGCCTTATTCTTATGAATTACACCACGCTTGGCTAATTTATCGATCATACTAACAACATCAGGATAATTGCCTTCCATTGTTGCTGCATCAGGAGAAGCTTTCAGGTCGCGGATAGCGTTCCTTGTAGTCTTTCCATAGTAACGGTTACGTTCACGGCGCTTTTCAGCTTGTCTTGCATCTTTTTTGGTAGCCTTGTGATTAGCCATATTTTTTCGAATTGGAGCGCAAAGGTAATGGAATGGTATTTTCCTGCCAAAAAAAATTGAAAAAATTCAAATGAAAAAAAGTTAAACAAAATCTGAGCAATCTTCAGGCAGATTCCGGCCGGTTTGTTAAACACAGGTTTTTAGGTTTTTTTCACACTTAAGGAATTTGTTTGAACTATCTCATAAATCGGTAGAAACGATTAAACAGTAAAATTTTTTTTAATATTTTACGAACTCCGCTTAGGTCAGATTTGTTTAATATGCTCACTAAAATAGTTAAACAAATGAAACCAATTTTGCTTGACATTGTAAAAATCCCGGTTGATGATCCGGTAGCGTTTACCTTCTTTACGGGGTACATGGCCATGTTTGCTGCATCCATTTTCTTTTTCTTCGAAAGAAGTCAGGTTGACGGAAAGTGGAAGACATCCCTGTTAGTTTCCGGACTTATTACAGGCATTGCGGCCCTGCATTATTATTATATGCGCGACTATTATACCGCTACACAGGAAACTCCAACGGCTTTGCGTTACATTGACTGGACCCTTACCGTTCCACTGATGTGTCTTGAGTTTTTCCTGTTATTAAAACCGGCAGGTGCAAAAACCGGATTTATGTGGAAATTAATTGCTGCATCTCTCCTTATGCTGGTAGCGGGCTACATCGGTGAAGGGTTTACGGATGGCAGTACCGGGCATTCTGTTCTGTGGGGAGTAATTTCTACAGTTGGTTACGTGTATATACTATATTCTGCATGGTTTGGCGAGGCAAAACAACTTGCAGCAAAATCGGAAAATCCTGCCGTAAAAAAAGGAATTCAGGCCCTGGCATGGTTTGTACTCGTTGGTTGGGCTATTTATCCAATTGGATATATGGCAATGCCGGGAGGTTGGTTGAGCGGTGTACTTCAACCTACAGATATGAATTTGTTCTACAATATTGCAGATGCCATTAATAAGATCGGCTTTGGTCTTGTGGTTTATGGAATTGCTGTTAGCGATCGTAAACCCGTTCCGTCTTTGGCATAAATACTTTTTTCACACAACAAAGTCTGTCTTGAATATATTTCTGGGACAGACTTTGTTCCATTTCCTTTCCTATGATTGCATTGCGTCAAAATATCCTTTTTGGTGTTTTAACCATTGTTTTTATAGGATTCTATTTAATTGCAGGCCCTTTCCCGGAACAATGGAACATAGCGCTTTTGGTTTTTTTTCTGGTTTCCACCGGTATCCCTCATGGGGCAATTGACCATATTATTTTTAAAACAGGAACTAAGTCTGAAAAATATAAAAAAATCTCATTGTTAAAAGGTTTTTTCTTTCCCTATGTCCTGCTTATGATGGTCATGTTTTTACTGTGGCTATTGGTTCCTGTTTTTACCTTCTGGTTTTTCCTTCTTATTGCAGCCTATCATTTTGGGCAGTCTCAGCTATATTACCTTAACATGCAGGAATATCCGGTATTAAAATTCCTGCTGTATAGTTTTTGGGGAGTATTCATCCTTTCCTGGCTTTGGATCATTCATTGGGAAAGTCAGATTGAAAATTTAGAATCTGTTTTTGAATGGGACTTAAGCGGGCAAGGAAACCTTTATCGGTTAATACAATTCATTGCAGTTTCTTCACCGGTTTTGCTTTTGGGCTCATTTATGTTTACGCTGAGAAAAAGAATTATCGATGCCAAAACGCTGATCATTGAAGCTGGTATTCTGATGCTCCTGATAACCATGTTTCTGCTTTTGCCAATGTATGTTGCCTTTGGGTTTTATTTTGGATTGTGGCATTCCATGAGGGTGATTTGGACCGAGTATCATTATATCAAAAAAAATAACCGTCAGCCCTTATCGGTTTTAAAATTTAGCAGTTGGTTTCTTCCGTTTTCTCTATTGAGTTTTATCGGACTTTTTCTGCTGTTATTTTCCAGTTACTGGCTTCAAACCTACATCACCCCATTTATGTTGTTTTTGATTTTTATTTCGGGCCTTACCGTACCTCATGCATTTTTTATGGAGAAAATGTATGGCTGGTTAGAGGAAAAAAATCTGAAAATGTCCCCTGATTAATTGTTGCCCGAATTTTCGAAGGGCAATTGCCCACTTCATCGTAAAAAACGCAAATGACGAAAATACTTCAATTAATTCCTGTGATATTTTAATCTCATCGAAAAAAAATGAAGGTAATTCCCAAGTCAATTTTAATTTCCTGAATAACAAGCATTGAAAAATGGGAACCTT
>JALOMX010000152.1 GCA_025455245.1 Chitinophagaceae bacterium | reverse complement strand
ATTAATAAACATTACACCGTGACCAACGAAACAATTCTCCCCAATCTTCACCAGCGAACAAATAAAGCTATGGCTTTGAATACGGGTATTTGCCCCAATTGTTACCTTTTCCTGGATTTCAACAAACGGTCCTACAAAAACACCATCCCCAAGGGTACACCCATAGAGATTTACAGGATTTACAACCTTTACATTTGCGCCGAAGGCAACATCCCTGACTGTAGCTGAATAAGCTGTATATTCCATAAAACAAATTGAGGGTAAAAATAAAAGGTATGAAGTAAGACTCCACACCTTTTAAAAATCAGATGTAACTTACATTATTTCCTTGCAAGTCTTCCGTTTACAATTATATCATTCAGAATACTGCTCGTTTCGCTGATATAAATATCTGTGGTCAGATTCTTTAACCAAAGCCTGAAACGCTCTGCCTTATCCTTATCCATCTGTGAAATGCGGTCTTCATCGGTTACAACAAACTTGATATCCATTGGCTGCTTTAAGGTTTGCAAAGAATCGTTTTGCTTAACCAAAGCACGGATTTTCTGCTGTGTTTGCTTATAGTCGCTAAGCGTAAGCAATACTTCATCGTTGCTGCGTTCACTCAGCCATTTTGCGTTATCTCTTATTTGCTTAAACGTAGGATCATTGTCTATTTTCGGTTGGAACTCCTTTTCAATTGCAGAAATATCATTTCCATTATGCCAGGGTGAATAGGGCGATTTGGCAATCTCATCCCATGGCAAAGCATTCGGTTGATCGCGCTCGCGGTTTTTGGTGAATTCAAAATTATCGGGAAGAATAATGTTGGGCGTTACACCTTTCAATTGTGTAGAGCCTCCGTTGATACGATAAAATTTCTGCAGGGTCAGTTTAAGGGATCCCAACTCGGCATTCTGACTAAAGAAGCCTCCGTTAGGATCGAGACCAACCTGCCGCTGTACCGTACCTTTACCATAGCTTGGGCTTCCCACTACAATTCCCCTGCCATAATCCTGTATGGCTGCAGCAAAAATTTCGGAAGCCGAAGCGCTGTATTCATTGATCATTACCACAAGCGGTCCATCATACAAAACAGTCTTGTCGCGGTCGCGGTAAACACTTGCATCTCCATCCTTATCCTTTACCTGAACTACCGGACCATCTTCAATAAATAATCCTACCATTTGAATTACATCCTGCAATGAACCACCACCATTATACCGGAGGTCAATCACCAGCCCGTCAATGTTTTCAGCTTTTAGCTTTTTAATTTCATTGGCAACATCCCTTCCGCTGCGATGACCATTCGGATCCTCGAAATTGGCATAAAACTCGGGTAGGAATATGTAGCCTATTTTGTTATCTTTCTGAATGATGGCGCTGCGAACAAGGGTCTCTTCCAGTTCAATTTTTTCGCGGATCAGCGATACTACTTTAATGGTACCATCTGTTTTACGCAACGTCAACCTTACTTCGGTATCCTTTTTGCCGCGGATAAGTTTGACGGCATCCTGTGTTTCAAAACCTGTGATATCAACGGGTTCTTCCGCACCTTGTCCTACTTTAAGAATGATGTCATTCACATGTATTTCGCCGCTTTTCCATGCTGGTGTTCCGGACACTACATTGGCAATTTTTACATTTCCATCCTGCTCGGTAAGCTGAGCCCCTATCCCAAAAAATGAACCGCTCATAGCTTCATCGAAAGCACGGCGCTCCACCGGAGGAAAAAACTGCGTATGGGGGTCCATCGTTTCACTGATGGCATTTACATACATATTAAACTTTTCGTCAAGTGTCAGCCTGCGTTTTATCCGGTTGAAATTCCTGTCCCATATATTTTTAACACGATCACGGGCTTCCTTTTCAAGGGTGACATCATCCTTGATTTCAAAATTTGCACTGTCTTTATTTTTTTCCCGCGTTTCTATAGATTCGGCGTAGCGTTCAAGTACCATAAACTTGAGGCGCTTTCTCCAATATTCCTTCAACTCTTTATCTGTAGTGGCATATTCTCGTTTATCACTGTCAAGTTGCAATTTTTCGGGTTTGGAAAAATCAAAAGGCTGACTGAGGATTTCTTTGTAAAATCCTTCAACGATGGCAATCCGGTCGTTGAAAATTTTGTCGACAGCAGGAATCAGTTCTGTTTTACCCGTCCTGATTTCGTTGTCAACCTGTGTTTCAAATTTTTTCAGTTCAGCAATATTGCTTTTCAGAAAAAAAGATTTATCGCCATCAATTGCCTTGAGGTAGGAATCAAAAACCTGTTTTGAAAAGTCATCGTCCAGTTTTTTGGGACTGAAATGACCTTGTTCAAGGAGGTCGCCGACAATGGTCAGAATTTTTTCAAATCTTGAAGAAGGTTCCGATTTGCGGTTACCCCATGAATTGGCAAATACAAAAACCAAAATAACGACTGCCACAAGAACGAAAGGCAAAACTTTTCTATTCATCATATATTCCAGGATTTTCAACATCAAAACTCAAACCTACATGAAAAATTCAAATGTAATAATTATGGTCAAAGGAATTAACAATACAAAAGGATGAATGGTTATAATCCGCCTTTGGGGATTATATGACCTTGTCTTGATTGGCAACACCTAAAAACAAGTAATACATCAGGTTATAAATTTTGTTGATTTTTTTTGAAAGACCTTATCTTTGCACTCCTTAAAAAAAACGGAGATTGTAGCTCAGTTGGTTAGAGCGCCAGATTGTGGCTCTGGAGGCCGGGGGTTCGAATCCCCTCATTCTCCCGGATTTTAAAAATAAAAGGCTGTCTCAGGAGTCGTTTGCCGGCTTTTCAGACAGTCTTTTTTATTCCAAATGTGGTTTTTTGACTAAGCTGATTCACTATGAACTATTGGTTATTGCTGATTCCTTTTATTTCCGGCTTTATTGGGTACATCACCAATTTAGTAGCTATAAAAATGCTTTTTCACCCAAAAAACCCGGTAAATATCCTTGGCATTAAAGTGCAGGGGATTTTTCCGAAAAGACAACAACAATTTGCCGAAAAACTGGGAAAACTGGTTGGGCAGGAACTTCTTTCATTCGCCGAAATTGAAGCACAACTTACCGCTAACGAAAATTTAACAAAGCTCACCCCGGTAGTAGAACAGCACCTTGACAATTTTCTACGGCATAAACTATCGGCCGAAATGCCGATCATCAGCGCCTTTATCGGCGAAAAAACCATTCAGAAATTAAAGGCCGTTTTCCTTGAAGAAATGAACCTGCTTTTTCCGGACCTGATGAAAAAATATGCACAACATTTAGAAGAAGACCTTGATTTAGAACGTATTGTAACAGAAAAGGTCAGCAATTTTTCCAGCGAAAAACTGGAAGGTCTGCTCTACCAGATTATGTCTAAAGAATTCAGGTTTGTAGAAATCATTGGTGCAGTTTTAGGTTTTTTAATCGGTCTCCTGCAAATTGGCATAACCCTTTTAACCCAATAAATAAACACTCTGTCACATTAACAAAACCTTTTGGCGAAGGCTTTTCCAAAAATGACGTCAAACCTTTTCGTTTAAAGTTTGTCTGTATAAAATTAATCAGGATGACAATTTTATGACAATTCTAAGCCTTTCAGAATTTAAGAAACATTATATGTATACGAAAACAACCACACTTCTTTCTATTTTCATTATTTCCGCCTTTTGGGTTATAGCGCAGCCTTCGGGCATGGCCGGCGGACGAGGAGGTTTTGGCAGTCCAATGGGCCAATCCGGCAGATTTTATGGTAAAATTGTAGATGCAGCCACCGGAAAAGGTATTTCAGCGGCTTCTTTACAGATTGTAAGCTCGAAGTTCAATCCGGCCCTGAGAAAAATGACAGATACCATTTTGACCGGTCAGCTTACACCAAACAACGGGGATTTCAGCCTTGAAAACATACCTATGTTGGGTGATTACAAATTGCGGATTTCGGCTATTGGCTACAAGGCATATGAGGAAAAAGTAAGTTTTCTCTCAAAAGAACAGCAGGAAAAACTAACCAAAGCATTTATGCAGATGGGAGCCCAACAAAGGCAACAGCAGGCAGGTGGCGATAGCGCCAAAAAACCTTCCGGCCAGCAGGGTGCCCCCAATATGATGGCTATTTTGAAAAGCGTTTTTGGTGACGATATGAGCGCACTCATGAACATTGGCGACAAAGACCTGGGAAATATTAAACTGGAAATTGAAGCAAAAGAACTGCAAAACGTAACGGTAACGGCAAGCAAACCCATGATGCAACTTGGTATTGACCGCCGCACATTTAATGTAGACAAAAGCCTCGCTGCTTCCGGATCTACCGGTACCGACATCCTCAGGCTGATTCCTACCATCAATGTTGATGTAGATGGCAATGTAACCGTACGTAACTCTACACCCACCTTGTTTGTTGATGGCAGGCCTACTACGCTGACCCTTGAACAGATTCCGGCCGATGAAATCCAAAGCGTTGAATTGATCACCAACCCATCTGCCAAATATGATGCAAGTGGTGGCGGAGCAGCAATCTTAAACATCATTCTTAAGAAAAACCGGAAGCCGGGATACAATGGATCTGTCAGGGCCGGAATAGACAGTCGTGGCATGCCGAATGCCGGAGGCGATCTTAGTGTCCGCAAAGGCAAGATTGTGGGAAATGTTTCCGGTAACTTCAGCATGCGCAAAACCCTTAGCTGGACTGATATTAATACAGCTTTCACAGGTAACAGTGTATCGCCGCCAACCCTGCAGAATCAGGATATTTATAGTGAAGGTGACGGGCTCTTTGGATTTGGAAGGGCAGGAATTGATTATCTGATGGATAACCGGAACACACTATCCGTTACGTTCAATGCAGTAAGAGGTTCTTTTGAAAATGAAGAAACCAACAAAATGCGCTACGATAGTTTTTACAATCCGATAAAAACATGGAACGGCGCACGGATTACCAAAGGGGGTCGTGATTTTCAAAACTTTGGCGCTACCATCGGGTTTAAACACAATTTTGCAAAGCCCGGTCATGAACTGACAGCTGATATTAATGTCAATGAGAGTACAAACTGGGGTGTATCCGATTTTATCAATCAAATGTATGGTCCTGACGGCAATCCTGCCGAAAGACCTACCATACAAAGAACAGATGGCGATGGCAGCAGCAGGTTTGGTGTAGCTCAGCTTGACTACGTTAACCCTTTCAAGAAAACCATGAAGTTTGAAGGTGGATTAAGGGCTCAGATCAGGACTTTTGAAACCCGAAATGACAACCTGATTTTCGATTATAATACAGGAGATTTTGTTTTGATTCCAAGCATAAGCGCCAATTATGAGTTTGTTGACCGCGTGTATGCTGCTTATGGTATCATAACCGGCAGGAATAAAGAAGGGGGAAGGTTTGGCTATAACCTTGGTCTTAGGGCAGAAAGCTCCAACTATGATGGTGAGCTAACACAAACAAGCGAAAAATTTGAGGTTGAATTTCCGATTTCACTTTTCCCGAGTGCGTTTGCCAGCTACAAACTCAACGACAGAAGTGATCTTCAATTCAACTATTCACGTAGAATCAACAGGCCAAACTTTTTTCAGTTAATACCTTTTATTGACTACACTGATCCGCTTAACCTGCGGGTAGGCAACCCGGCTTTGAAGCCTGAATTTACCAACAGCTTTGAAACCAATTACAGTTATCAGTTCAACAACAACCATTCCATTCTTGCTTCGGCATATTTCAGGCATACAACCGACCTGATAACGCCTTATCAGTATAAAGATGTAAATCCGGTAACCAAAGACAGTGTTATTTATAATACATTCGTTAATGCACAAAGCAGCACACGTTATGGCCTTGAAGTAACAAGCACCAATAAGGTTTCTTCAAAGTTTGATATTATATCCAACAT
>JALOMX010000151.1 GCA_025455245.1 Chitinophagaceae bacterium | reverse complement strand
CAAGGGTAGCATTTTGTAATGTGGTTGTTGCATCCTTTACCACGGTGGCATTGGTAAATGCCATGCAACCCGATTTTGGTTCGGCTATCCCATTGACCGGAAAAGTGGTTTGCGCCCCTGCAGTAAAAAGCAAAGCGACAAAACCAAGCAATAAGCTAAGTCTTCTCATAAGCGGTTTATAAAAATTAAAATTTGAACGATTTGACGTTTGTGTTACGAATTGTCAGCGATTTTGTTGAAGAAATCGCCTGAAAAAATAAGGAAATATTTATTCCTCTAAAAAAAGATGTGTTTACTTTAAATCAACAGAACCAGATTTCAGCCATTATATTTGACAAAAAAAGCAAGATTAAAATGTCCAGGGAAAAGTTTGCCATACACGTCCGCGACGGATACAGTTTTAAAGGTCCTTCCGTAAAAATCGGCAGGGGAAAGCTTGAGGGAGAGGTTGTTGAAGGCGCCGATGTATACCTACCGCTGAAAATGCTGAACCGTCATGGTTTGATAGCGGGAGCTACAGGAACGGGTAAAACCAAAACCCTTCAACTGATCAGTGAATACCTGAGCAGCGAGGGCATCCCTGTGCTGGTAATGGATATCAAAGGCGACCTGAGTGGTATCGCTGTTCCCGGATCCACCAATGATAAAATAAAAGAAAGAAGCGACCTGATCGGGATACCTTTTGAACCAAGCGGCTTTCCGGTGGAACTCCTTACCCTTTCCCCTTCGCAGCAGGGTGTAAGGCTCAGGGCCACAGTAACAGAATTCGGGCCAATTCTTTTCAGCAAAATACTTGGCCTGAATGATACCCAAAGCGGGCTGGTAAGTATGCTTTTTAAGTACAGCGATGACCATGATATGCCATTGCTTGATATAAAGGATTTCAAATCGCTCTTACAATTTGCAAGTGAAGCCGGAAAAGCAGATATTGAAAAAGAATATGGCAAAATATCCACTGTAAGCCTGAGCACCATACAGCGGAAAATCATAGAATTGGAACAACAGGGCGGGGATGCATTTTTTGGGGAAGTAAGCTTTGATGTAGCCGACCTGATGCGCACCGATAGTGAAGGGCAAGGCGTGATCAGTGTATTAAGGGTAATGGATTTGCAGGATAAGCCAAAAATGTTCAGCACATTTATGCTGCAACTGCTTGCCGAATTATATGGCACTTGTCCGGAAGTGGGCGACCTTGACAAGCCAAAGCTTGTTATGTTTATTGACGAAGCGCATTTGATATTCAGTGAAGCAAGTAAAGCACTTTTGCAGCAAATTGAAACCACCATTAAACTTATACGTTCCAAAGGAATCGGAATTTTCTTTTGCACACAAAACCCTATGGATGTACCTGCGTCAATCCTTGGTCAGTTGGGCATGAAGGTGCAGCATGCTTTGCGGGCTTTTACCGCTGCCGATCGTAAGGTGATCAAACAAACTGCCGAAAACTATCCGCTTTCTGATTTTTATAAAACCGATGAACTGCTTACGCAGGTGGGTGTAGGCGAGGCATTGTTTACCTGCCTGAATGAAAAAGGCATACCCACCCCGCTGGTGCACGTAATGCTGAGTGCACCCCGCAGCCGTATGGATGTGCTTACCGATGGCGAAGTGCTTGACCTGATGAAACGCAGCCAGCTTGCCGGAAGATATAATGCAGAGGTAGATAACCGAAGCGCCCACGAAATGCTTCAGGAAAGAATAAACAATGCCAAAAAGGAAACGGAAAAAGTAGTGGAGCAAAAGAAGAAAGCTAAGGAAGAACCAACCATTATTGAGCAGGTACTCGATAACTCTGTTGTGAAATCCTCCTTACGCACAGCAGCAACCATGCTTACAAGAAGTTTGTTGGGCACATTGTTTGGGGGGAGAAAGAGGTAAGTAAAAATCTCAAATTTATTTTTCTGCTAAAAGGAGCCTTGCTGAATCATCATAAGTAAAAATTTCTTCACTTAAAGCCAGTTCAAGCATTTTTTCACATTGAAACCGGGAAATACCCAAATGTACCCTTACGGCATCAACATTCAATGGATTATTCTGCAGTAACAGTTTTGCCTGATCAATCCAGTTTAAAAGTTGCTTTTGGGTGATTGCAGCCTTTGCTTTTTTGCTCAAACAATAATCACAGACGCCGCAAGGCTCCACATTCTCTTCGCCAAAATAATGCTGAATGGTTTGACTACGACAGCTATGCCCGTAGGCATAGCGTATGATGGCACGTATCCTTTGCAGATGTCGCTGCTTTCTTAACCCATAATCCTTTTCATTAATACTTATTTGATTGGCCGGGATGCGTGGATAAGGGAAAAATACCTGCGGGCTGTCCTTTTTAGCAGTGTATTTAATAATATTATTAAATACCAGGGATTGCAACTGATGGACCACTTCTGCCTGTTCAATATTCAGCAACCGTGCAAGGGTTCGTTCATTAATATTTACCTCGTTATCAAAAATACCTTCATAGGTGCGTAACAGCACTTTGATAATTGGCTCAAGGATTGGCTGCTCTGCTTCAAATCGGTAGAGGTATTCTTTATTGGTAGTGAAGGTAACTTTAGATGGCAAAAAAACAGATTCATTAAAAGTGATATACCCTTCAGTAGCGAGCGTCAGCAAGGCGTTTACCGTTATAATGGGCTCGTGTTCAAAACGCTCACAAAAAGAGGAAAGATCAAAGTTGAAATACTCACCCTCGCCGGCACCAACAGGCAATTGCAGATAATTGGCTATAGCCTGATAAACATCCCGTATCACTTTTAATGGGGGATATTTTTTATCGATTCCTGCTTCAAGGTCTTTCAGGTCTTGTTGGGTGTACAAAAGAACGGCGTACGACTTTCTGCCATCCCTTCCCGCACGACCTGCTTCCTGATAATAGTCCTCAAGGCTATCAGGTACCCCAACGTGTATAACCGTTCGTACATCAGGCTTATCAATACCCATGCCGAATGCATTGGTACAGGCCATTATCCTTGTTTTCGAACGAATCCAATCCTCCTGCCTGATGCTTCTTTCGTCGCTGCTTAGCCCTGCATGATAGAAGGATGCAGATTCACCCTGCTGTTGCAGCCATGTGGCAATATCCTTGGTCAGTCTGCGGTTTCGGCAATACACCAATGCCGACCCGGGTACTTTTCTTAGTATATCGTGCAGTTTATTCAGTTTATGCGGCGTTTCAAATGCACTGAATGAAAGGTTGGGCCGCGCAAATGATTGGGTAAAAACAGCGGGGGCCTGCATAAGCAGTTTTTCGCAGATATCCTTTTGCACTTCGGGCGTTGCGGATGCCGTTAAAGCAAGTACGGGGATTCGCTCATCAAGCTCCTTACGGATGTCGGCTATACGCAGGTATGGAGGACGAAAATCGTAACCCCATTGAGAGATGCAATGTGCTTCGTCAACTGCTATCAGGTTGATGGGCATGCCGGGCAGGTATTCCAGAAAAAGCCGGGTTTGCAATCGCTCCGGGCTTACGAACAAAAATTTGAAATTTCCGCTTGTAGCATTTTCCAGCGTTTTTTTTACTTCGTAAAATGCCATGCCGCTATGGATGGCAAGAGCTGAAATATTACGTCTCCTTAACTGCATTACCTGATCCTTCATTAAGGCAATAAGGGGTGTAATTACAAGGCAAGTCCCCTCCATGCATAATGCCGGCACCTGATAGCAAACGGATTTGCCTCCACCGGTTGGAAGGAGTGCAAGGGTATCCTTTCCTGATAAAACAGACTCGATAATTTCTGCCTGTAGTGGTCTGAATGATGAATAACCAAAATTTTGCTTTAATATGTCAATTGGATTAGGCATTTAATGTTTTATTGAGCGCCAATACTACATCGCTGCCGCCCATAATGAGTGCAGCAAAAGTTGGGTGCAGCATGCCCATGGCAGCTATGGGAATGGCAACTATGTTGTAAGAAAATGCCCAAAACAAATTACTCTTTACGGTGCCATAGGTATGCTTACCAAGCAGCATAGCTGTAGGCAACTTGCTCAGGCCACCACTTGTCAGGACTACACCGGCACTTTGTATAGCCAATTGAGAAGCCTCTCCGAGAGAGACACTGATGGTTGCCTTAGCAAGTGCAGGAGCATCGTTGATGCCATCCCCTACCATGACCGTTGGTTTTTCAGCGCTCCATTGTTCAAGCTTTGCCAATTTTTCTTCAGGACTTTGGTTAGCTACGATGGTATCAATGCCTATGGCATGGCCCACCTTTTGGCACTTCTCCTCGGTATCGCCACTTAGAATAACTGTTTCAATGCCCTGTGATTTACAAAATGCAATCAAATCTTTGGCTTCAGGCCTTATTTCATCACTTATGTCAATCCAACCTGTAAGTTTATTGTTTATGGAAACATACAGACTATGGCCGGGCTCTGCATCGTCATCTATCCCCGAAACAGAACCAATAAAATAATGATTCCCCTCACGGTCGGTAGCCTTCATACCAAGACCTTTTATTTCTTCAATACTATTCCAACGAAGCAGGTCTTTTCTTTTCCAGGCGACTGAAATGCTTTTCGCAATCGGATGAGCAGAAAATTTTTCAAGGGAATAAACAACTTTCTTAAACTGATCATCATCAATGAGGCAATGATATTTTTCTATGCTGAATTTTCCTGTAGTAAGGGTACCGGTTTTATCAAAAACCATACGCTTTACATTTCGGAAAAGTTCCATACGTTTTACATCGGTAAAAAGGATACCATTTTTAGCTGCCCTTCCAAGGCCTACGGCAATGGCAGCCGGCGTGGCAAGCCCCATGGCACATGGACATGCAATGACCAATACGGCAACTGCCCGTAAGAGACTTTGCTGAAAGCTAATGTCAGCCATAAAATAATTGATCAGCCATGTGGCTAAGGCGATGGCAAGAACGACCGGTATAAATACGGCACTGATACGGTCAGCAAGCTGCTGCACAGGGGGCTTTTCCGTTTGAGCCTTCTTCATCATTGACACAATGCTGCTCATCACGGTATCCTTACCTGTTGCCGTAACATAGGCTTTCAGGTTACCATTGCTTACAATACTTCCGCCAATAATTATGTCACCCTGCTTTTTTAAGACAGGTACACTTTCACCTGTAATCAGGGCTTCGTTTACTTCTGCCTCTCCCGATAAGATCTTGCAATCCGAAGGCACTTGCTCCCCGGTTTTTACGAGTACAAGATCTCCCACTTTCAACGCCTTGTTTTCAACAGGGAAAACATGCTCATGGCCATCGGCATCGTAAGCAATCATATTGGCCATAACCACATGTTCCTTTGTGAGTTCTTTAATGGTACGCTGTGTTCTTGCAACAGACACATCTTCCAGGTAATATCCCAGAAATACAATGGTGATTATGGATGCGGCCGTTTCAAAAAAAAGAAAATCAGCAGGATTATCCTGAAAAAGCCCCCAAATGCTGTACACAAATGCTGCGGTTGATCCGAGGGCGATCAGCACGTTCATATTCGGAATACCTGACCTGATACTTTTGATGGCACTCACTCCAAAATACTCCATACCTACAATATACACAGGTACACATAGCGCCAATTGTACCCAGGGGTTCATAAGCCAGTGCAGGTGGAGCCCGGGTATCATATGGAGCATTAATACCGCTGTGAAGGGCAGGCTTATCCAAAAACGAATCATGTATTTTGAAAGACCCGGTCTGCTTTGTTTTGATTTATTTTGGGAAACCAACCCATCATTTATGCTATAGCCAAGGCCTTCCACCCTTTTGCGGGCTTTAGAAACCACATCGTTGCTGCCAATTGTATCAAAGCTGACATCACCTGAAATTACATTGACAGAAATATTGGATAAGCCCTCCTTTTCAAGAGCCTTATTTATACTCAGTGCACAATTGGCACAGGTCATGCCTTCCACTTTCCAATTAATTTTTTCTGCCTGCATACGTATAAGAGTAGCAAATTTACAAAGCGAAGTCCAAAACAAATTTTTGTAAAGCGGAACATAAAAGCAATGCAGTTGCATTTACAGATAAAACAAATGTAATTTTTCAGTTTAGGAGAAGTAAAGGTATTTTGCAACCCAATATGGAATGGGTATTTACACTCGGGCAAATCGGGGACACAGCAAATGAAATATTGCAATATTTAAACAAGGTTTCCGGCAATGTTATTGCATTATACGGGCCAATGGGTGCAGGAAAAACAACACTGACTTCAGCCCTCATCAGGCAATTGGGGTGCCCTGATATTGCGAACAGCCCAACATTTTCCATCATTAATCAATACCGGGACCCATCAAATCAACCTGTTTATCATATGGACTGGTACCGGTTGCGCGATGCGGAAGAAGCCATTGGTGCAGGGGTAGAGGATGCGCTGTATAGCGGTCACTTATGCATTGTTGAATGGCCCGAAATAGCAGAAGGGTTATTGCCCGAAAATTCATTGAGGCTTCATATTGAGCCGGTAGACGAAGTGACAAGGAGGATTTTTGTTAGCGACTAAAGATTAAATTTTGGAATAACCTCTTCTGAACGTTGCAAGGCATTAACTTTAACCTTTGAAACCATACATGAAATTTTATGTCGAAGCCAATTATCAGCGGTTCATTCAGTTATGAAACACTTGAGGAAACACTTGATATAAAAACAAAAGATGCCGATCTTTTTATAGGAATTCCAAAGGAAACCGCTTTCCAGGAAAACCGGATTGGTTTAATTCCTGAGGCTGTAGGGGTGCTTGTTGCCAATGGCCATGATGTATGGATTGAAAGTAAAGCAGGGGAAGGAAGCGGATACAGCGATCATGATTACAGCGATGCCGGTGCCAAAATAAAATATGACAAACAGGAAATTTTCAATTGTGACATACTGGTAAAAAGTGCGCCGATTGTAGAGTCCGACATGTCGTTGCTGAAATTAAACCAGGTTGTTATTTCCCCAATTCACCTGAGTGTGTTGAAGGCCGAAATTCTGGAACACATGATGGATAAGAAAATTACCGGTATCAGTTTTGAAAATCTGAAAGATGATAGCGGTACGTATCCCATCGTAAGGAGCATGAGTGAAATTGCAGGAAGCGCAAGCATGCTGATTGCGGGTCACTATTTAAGTGCCAGCGGAAAAGGAAAAGGTATTTTGCTTGGGGGCATCAGTGGGATACCTCCTACCAAAGTCATTATTTTGGGTGCCGGAGTGGTTGGTGAATTTGCCGCAAGGGCAGCGCTTGCAATGGGCGCTTCCGTAAAAGTTTTCGATAATAATGTTTACCGCCTCAAAAGGCTTCAGGATACTTTGGGGCACAGGGTATGGACTTCCGTAATAGAACCCAGGATTCTGGCCAAACAACTTAAAACCTGCGAAATTGCGGTAGGTGCCCTCAGTTCAGAAAACGGACGCACGCCTATGGTAGTATCCGAGGCGATGGTTGCCAATATGCGGCCGGGCAGTGTAATAATCGATGTGAGTGTTGACCGTGGGGGATGTTTTGAAACATCGGAAATAACCACCCATGAAAAACCGATCATTATCAAACATGGTGTGATTCATTACTGTGTACCCAATATCCCTTCAGGATACAGCCGCACTGCAAGTCATGCCGTAAGCAATGTTTTGATGCCGTTGCTGCTCAAGGTCAGCAACGAGGGTGGGCTTGACGAATATGTCTGGAAAAACCTGAACATCAGGAATTCTATTTATATGTTCAAGGGCGCTTTAACCAATTTCCACCTGAGCGAAAGGTTCAAATTAAAATATACTGACCTGAACCTTTTAATGGCGAGCCTTGGCTGATCTGATTACCGGTAATCTTCCCTTACAGGACTGAATACGTCAATTAATTTACAGTCGGTAATGGCTTTACCGCCATGCTCCACCCCTCCGGGTATTACCACAAAATCATTTGCAACAAGCACTTTGGATTCTCCGTTTACGGTCATTTCAAACTGACCATCAAGTATAAAGCTGCTTTGCTCGTGAGGATGGCTGTGGTTCGGCAACTGACTTCCTGCCTTTACCTCCAGAAAATTGATGGTATTATTTTCTGTATGTACAAGTTTGCAAAAAAATCCCGGAGCAATTTGCTTAACGGGGACTTCGTCAAAATTCTGAAACTTCGTTAATGTGTTCATACAGATTGGTAGTTTTTATATTGTGTAATATCGATACGGTTATCGCAAAAGCTGATTTCATTTTCATCGTTGCTGCAAATGATCAGTAATCTGTCATTGCACAGGGTTTTGGCGAGTTTTAAATAAAGATCGATTCCTTTGGTATCAAAATTTGCTGTTGGTTCATCAAGCAATACTACAGGAACATTGCTGAAGAATGCCTGTCCAAGTTTTGCCCTTTGTTTCATACCGCTGCTAAAATGCCTGATTTGTTTGTGTTTAGCATCGTCAAGCTCTACCCGGGAAATAACCTGCTGCACAGAGTACCCCGGTAATACAGGCTTCAGGCTGAAATGAAATTCAAAAAACTCGGTTAAGGTAAATTCTTCAATAAGTTCAATATATGGAGCAGAGAGAGAGAGTTAATAAAAAACATTCTCAGGAGCTATGGCAGATTCCGCAGATCGATACTGAATAAGCCCCTCGGTTTTTTCAAGTGCACCGGCGATAATCTGTAAAAGGGTACTTTTGCCTGAACCATTATGCCCCGTAATGGCGTACGATTTCCCGGATTCAAAAAGATAATCAAGCTTTCGAAAAATCCATTGACGGTTAAACCGCTTGCCCAGATTTTTCAGTTCAATTTGCATGTATTATCAAAAAAATATTCGGGAAGTAACCATTATTAAATCAATCTTCAACCACTCCTTTAGTAAACCGCTTAATGATTCCACGGCCACTTTCCCGGATAAAGGTGACAATTTCATCCCTTTCATCACTAATAGGCAGTTCTTCCTCAATAAATGCAAGGGCTTGTGTGGTATTCATGCCTTTATTGTAAATGCATCTGTATACATCAAGAATCTGATTGATCTGCTGGTTTGAAAAGCCTCTTCTTTTTAATCCAACACTATTTACACCGGCATAACTTAAAGGATCACGACCTGCTTTAATGTACGGCGGAACATCCTTACTAACAAGAGAACCACCGGAAATGAAAGCGTGCTGACCAATCTGTACAAATTGATGAACAGCACATACACCACCCATACCAACATAATCGCCAAGAACAACATGGCCGGCCAATTGGGTACTGTTACTTAAAGTACACTGCTTACCAATAATACAATCGTGGCCTATATGACTGTAAGCAAGTATCCAGCATCCTTCTCCTACAACGGTTTTCCACCGGTCGTTGGTTCCCCTGTGAATGGTTACAAATTCTCTAATGGTACAATTGTCCCCAATTTCAACGGTGGTTTTTTCTCCATTGAACTTTCTATCCTGCGGAATAGCTGCAATGACAGCGCCTGGAAAAATGCGGCAGTTCTTACCGATCCGGGCACCTTCCATAATGGTAACATTGCTCCCGATCCAGGTACCTTCTCCAATGGTAACATTTCCATGGATAACCGTAAAAGGATCAACCTTCACGTTATCGGCCAACCGGGCATCGGGATGAATATATGCAAGGGGATGTATCATATAATTTTTTCAAATAATTATTGTTTATTGCCTTTTTACAACCTGTGCTGTCATATCGGCTTCGGTGCAAATCTTATTTCCTACAATTACGGTTCCGCGCATCTGACAAATACCCCTTCTGATAGGTTCAAT
>JALOMX010000150.1 GCA_025455245.1 Chitinophagaceae bacterium | reverse complement strand
TACGGCTTTCTCAATATCAAGTTCACGATAATACCCGGAAATATTCCCATGTCCTTCAAACTTCAGCCTGAGGTTGCCAACCGTCTGATAAGGCATTCCTTGCGATATTTTTGAGATAAACTTTTGGTTAGCGATATCCTGAGCCTCTTTGTATTTTCCTTCAAAGATCAGCTTTCTGATTTCCGGTAAGGCTTCTTTTGCCGAAGGATTATCGTTGCGGTGTGGCGAACCGGCCCATACTGAGCTTTCATTGAGTTGAATATTTTCATAAAAAGGGTCCCCGTACACCATTGCACCAAGCCTTCCATTTCCCACAGGCAAGGCTTCTACCCATTCGTTTGCCGGACGCTCGTACCACAAGGTTAGCGGTGCGGAATGTTGCGCCACCGCCTCTGAAACAAAAGATAAAATAAAAAAAATAATTATATTTCTATTTTCCATTTCCTTTTTCAATCTTATCGAATACAATCTATCCCAATCTTTGAATACACTTTACTTTTAATAAATTAATTCCCGACTCCGTTTTCAAAGAAGACTGCAGTAAATGATACCCTTTGATTCCCCACTTAACTGTCCGCTTTATTGAGTTTGCTTTAAAAACAAATACTATAATCTGTCGTCCCGAAAAGCTTTTTAAAATTTCAATCATCATTTGATCACCCTTCATCGGGTTAAGATTAATACTTTTATTGAGGTATTTTTAAGATGGAGTCAAGAGCAGGTTTAGGTTTTCTTTGCCTGTCCCACAGCAAAGGATAATTGGTCCTTTCCGGGATTGGATATCCATTCTTCCAACTCATACCATCATGCACACCCCATAATGTAACTCTGTCAATCTTATCCTTTTTATTATAAAAGATCTGCATCAGTTCCTTATATCTGTACGCCAGTACTGCTTGCATACTGTCCGGCAGCCCGCTTTTGTAGGGGTCGAAAAATGCTTTAAATTCCTCTAATTGAAATTGTCTGTCAGACATTGTCTGGCCAATAATCTGCCCCTCCCTGGTAAGCGGAAGTACATCCACATCAAGTTCTGTGATCATCACTTTAACCCCACAGGCAGCAAAAGAGTCTATAGCTGCTTCAATAAAATGATTCTTCGGGTAATTTAATCCCCAATGGCATTGCATACCAATTCCATCAATCCTGATTCCCTCCTTCTGCAACATTCGAACCATACGAACAATTCCATCCCTTTTTGCCGGTCTCCATTCGTTGAAATCATTATAATAAAGTTCAGCATCAGGCGCATACTGAGCGGCAAATTTGAAAGCATATTTTACCAGGGTATCTCCGTTGCCAAAGGCTTTTACCCATGTAGTAGGCCTGTAATTTCCATCTTCACCAATAACCTCATTCACCACATCCCACGCATGCACCTTTCCCCTGTAGCGACCGGCCACTTTTTCAATATAACCCCTCAACTGTTCGATCTGTTCTTCTTTACTGTTTGGTTTGCCCTCAGCATTGGTAAAGAACCATGCGGGACATTGATTATGCCATACAAGGGTATGACCTACCATAAACATATTATTTTTTTGCCCAAACTCTACAAAGGCATCACCCGGACCAAAATTGTATTCGCCCGGCCGGGGACAAATAGTTTCAGCTTTCATTTCATTCTCAGGCGTAATGGAGTTGAAATGCTGCATTACAATATCCTGCGATGCTTTGTCTCCTCCGGAAACAATCGGAAAATTAATGGCTACACCCATTTTGAAGGCGGACTTATAAGCCCCCTTCAGAGTTTTCTCTTTGCCACCACTATCCTTAACCTGACCCTGAACAACCATACTAAATAGTAAGGTGATAACTACAATGATTGAAGGTTTAAAATAATATTTTCTATTCATTTCTTATTTAATTTAATTCCTTTTTTCTGATGGTAGTCAATGATAATTGTGAAAAGGTTGTAAGAAGTTTTTGTTCCCGATTAATGTTGATATCAATAATTTAAAAGTTTTATAAATTAATTTCAACCAAATACATAAATTTTAATATCTATAATAACATGGCAGGTTTATTTTACCAATCTTATACCAAAAACTGCACCTGCAGTATTATCAGGTAATGCCTGAAATTTTACACGAATGTGATCCTTGCCGGCAACCATTGCATCCGGTATTCGGTATTCAATGTCTTTGAATGAAGATTGATTCCACCTGCCGGTATTATTCTCCGAAATGAGTTTCTCATCATCAATATAAATATCAAACTTCCTGTTGCCCCATTCTGCTCCCCAATAGCGAACCATAAGGGTCAACCCTGTTTGACCTTTGGTGTTTAATTTATAACTAAAGAACCCTTCACTGCGCGCCTCACGATAAAATTCATCTAAACGATTGCCTGTCCCGGATTGTACATGAAGTATTCCATGATCTGCCTCCGGTTGTTGTTCTCCCGGTGCTACATAATCAATGGTGCGTGCCTGTAACTCCAGTTTTTTCTTTTCCTGCAGAGCCAGTGAATCGAGATAAGATTTGTATTGATTACCTGTCAAGGCCATCCAATACATCATGTAGCGTACATCATGAAGGGTAAAGAATGGCTCCAGTACTACTTCAGCAGGATTTACCATTTTTAGGGACGAAACAGAAAACGATAGTGGTTTGCCGGATATGGGTTTAATTTTGTTGGTAATGTAGTTGATGTCGTCTTCTATTATAATGGGAGCTTGATCTATGGGTAATCTCTTTCCGCTTGCAATATGCCCCCAGCGGCTGTCATCGGCCACCAATCCTTTCAGGTCTTCGGTACCTGTTTTTGCAGCAAGCAATACCGGGCCGTGCATGATCGCTACATATTCCGGCACATTAGGCATGTGCTCAATTCTGGTTTGCATGGGAAGTGTAATTTGAATTATGTCTCCTTTTTTCCAGGTACGATTAATCCTAATATAAGAATTACTATTGGGCTTTGCCACCAAGGGATTCCCGTTAATAACCACACTAACTTCCCCATTTTTAACCCAAAAGGGACAACGAATCATTATGGTAAATTCAGATGAACCTTCTGTAATTGTTACCCTCGTTTGGTCTTCATAAGGAAAACTGGTTTCCTGCTTTAGCTTTACACCTTTTTCATTCCAGTTCAGTTCCGATTCAATGAAGAGGTTTACATATAGCGAATCATTGATATGGGTATAAATCAACTCATTGTATTTGCAATGATTTTCCATACCACTGCCTACGCAACACCACATAGCATGATTGGGTGAAGAATAAACCCTGTAGTGACGGGGCCGTGCAGGGGTAAAATACACATACCCGCCATGCTCTGGATGTTGGGTGGAGAGGATATGATTGTAAAGTGTTCGTTCGAAATAATCCATATATATTGCTGATGGCTCTTTCCGGAAAAGGTGCTGTGTCAGCTTCATCATATTGTATGAATTACAGGATTCCGGACCTTCAACCTCATTTACAAAATCGGTACAGGATGTTACGGAAGGGAAAAACTCCCTTCGGCTGTTGCCGCCAAATGCGAGAGAACGATTGCCGGTAACAGTTTGCCAAAAGAACTTACCTGCCTGTGAAAAAATTTCATCACCGGCAAGTTCACCTATCCGCTGAAACCCGATTGCTTTTGGGACCTGTGTATTGGCATGCTTGTTATCAAGTTCATCCTTGTTTGCCGATAAAGGATATAATATTTGTTTATGGGAGAATCGCTTTGCAGCATCCAGGAATTTTCGGTCACCCGTTATTTGAAATGCATCTGCGAATACCTCATTCATGCCACCATGTTCATTTCCCAGCATTTCTTCCATTTGGGCATCACTTAATCCTTTCGTGATGTCAATTGCCCAATCACAAAATTTCAGGAAGATGATTTTTGCCTCCTCATTTCCTGCATACAACCATGCATCCTTGAGCCCTGCATACATTTTATGAACGTTATACCAGGGTACCCAATATTTCCAGATTACCGCAATATCACCACTTTTAATCTTTGGCCATAATTCCTTTCCATTGGGGACAGCGCCAACATAGCCTGCAGCCCAATCAGGATACATTTGCCCATTGGCTTGCTGACATTGATTCAGTTCTGAAATCAGGTAGTCCAGGCGTTGCTTACATTCGGCATTGCCAGTGGCAGCAAAGTTCATAGCCAGGGCAGATAAATAATGTCCGGCTACATGGCCATCCAACCCATCCCAGTTGGAAAATGAAGTTGCCTTTGCCGGTAAGCCAGCCTCTTTTCGATATCCTGCCAGCAGTTTATCGGTATCATACTTCAATAGTGTTTGTATGTTCAGGTCCCGGGCATGCTTAAATGGTCCGCCGGTTAATATTACATCGCTTAAAGGAAACTGATTGGTGTATAATGATTGCTGTGCCGATGTTTGGCGTGAAAACATTACAAAGAATAAGGCTGTCAACAATATTGACCATCTAAGCAGGCTGTCAGAAAAAGTTCCCTTAACCTTATTCATAATAATTTTAATTTATCCTTAGCTAATTAAAATGAATTTACATATTTAGATTTAGGGCAATACATTCACCTTCATCATTTTCATATCACCGCCGGCAGAACTGTTTCCATACCAAACCTCATATTCACCCGATGTTACAGCCATTGATAATTTTGTATCATCGTAAAACTCAAAAGCTTCGTATGGTAATTCGATAAAGCATGTCGTTGATTTACCTGCAGCAATGTTTACCCTTTTAAAACCCCTTAATGTTTTAATCGGACCATCGGTATCATTCACCTTTCGTACATAAACCTGTACAATTTCAGTGCCGTCTCTTTTTCCGGTATTAGCAACGGGGATAGAAAGGATTACCGATTCTCCAGCCGTAATAGCGGGTTTACTTATCTGTGCATTTCCGATACTGAATGTGGTATAACTTAATCCAAAGCCGAAAGGATAGAGCGCATCTGACATGTATCTGTATGTCCTGCCCTTCATGGAATAATCTTCAATATCTGCAAGCTGATTACTGTTTCGGTAAAAAGTTACCGGGAGCTTTCCTGAAGGATTATAATCCCCGAATAATACATCGGCCACAGCCTGTCCGCCCGATTGACCACCATACCATGCCTGCAGTATGGCATCACAACTTTCTGTTTCAGGTGTAAGCGCAATGGCAGAACCCGAACAATTTACAAAGACCACTTTCTTCCCTGCAGCTTTTAATGCTTTCAGGCAATTGCGCTGCACTTCGGGCAACTCAATATCCGTACGGTCTCCATCTTTAAAACCGGGATATGATACCGGCATTTCCTCCCCCTCAAGTCTTGTAGAAAGCCCACCAACAAATACCACCACATCTACATCTTTCAACCTGGCCAAAAGGTTTGTAAAATCAACATCCACTTCTTTGCCAAAATCAAATTCTATATTGGCCTGCCAGTTGTTCAGTTGTGCATACTCAATTTCTATTTTATACTTTTTTCCCTTTTCAACTTTGTAGGTTATTCGCGAAGGAAGCGTTCTCCAGTTGCTGTATTTTGTAATAGATTCGCCATTGACAATGAGGTTGAAATAACCGGTGGCGCCGCATTTAAATGCAATTTCTTCCGTTTCGGGTGCTTCAAAAACAGTTTCATATTTTGCAGAAAAACCAACCAGCTTTATACCACTTGCAAATTCATGATCACCGGCCGTGGTTAGCTTAATCGGATTGTCAATCTGATCTGTAGCATCAGGATTTCCATTTCTATCCCGATTGTTCCAGTAGGTTGCAGTAAATCCTTTTCTGCCATTCATTTGCGTAAATGAAAAATAGCTTTGGGTCACTTTGTTCTCTACCAGGTCGCAAGCCTTGTCGTAAATTATATTCCTGGATGAAAGCTTTGTGCCAATTCCATCGAGAATGGTAATAGTGCTTACCGGCCGTCCATTATAGTTGCCCCACAGCATAGGTTCATCATCAGCA
>JALOMX010000149.1 GCA_025455245.1 Chitinophagaceae bacterium | reverse complement strand
AGGGCCCAAACACAGATAAGCACCACAACTCCAATTATCGAAAGCACAATCCACTGTTTTTGCTTTTGTGATAGCTCCCTTCTTGTTTCCTGTTCTTTTTCACCTTTGGGTAATACCGCAGCAGTGGCCCTTTCACGGAGTGGCGTAGGCCTTCCTGAACCGGGAACGGGAGGTATGGTATAAAAACCCGGAATAATGGCCAACCTGCCATCGTCCTTTTTAACAATTTTTCCAATTCCCGGCAAATCAAATGGATTCCCGATATTGACAATTTGTTTAGCCTGAATTAACTGCAATTCGATATCAGACTCAGCAAGAGGAATAATTTTCCCTTTTTCGAATGCATAAAACTGAATAAACTCCTGATCCGTTTTCACCCCTGCATCAAAAGTGAATTTTAGCCCTTCAACCGGCAAAGCTTTTTCCTTGCGAATGATTTCCTGGTCCGGTAAAGCCCCTTCAAGTTCAATTGTGCCAAAAAGATTAAGGGATAATTTTTTTTGCTGATAGAGATAAAGCAATACAATTTGTTCAAATGTCACCGGAGGTTGTTTTGTTGGATGGCAAAAGTAGCTAATAGTCGAATTAACGCAATAAAGGTTCTATGTTAAATTGAACGTTTAAAAAGCGGTTTGGGTTTTACAGGGTTGAATTTTGCTACATTTGCCCACCAAAAATGGGTTAATGCTGTCCCAAAAAGAAATTGATTTTATTGAATATTGGTCCAAGGCACGCAACCGGCAAAGGAAACTCATGTATCAGCTTGCCGTCGGGCTTCCGATTGGTCTTCTTTTTGGATTATTGATCATCATGAATTTTTATGCCGGATGGTATAAAAGGGCCGATATGGTAGCCAACAGCAGGTTTAACCCGGTTGTACTGTACGTTGCTGTAATTATTATTGCGGTATTCTTTGCCATTTTTTCTAAAAAGTTTCAATATGATCAGCTTGAGCAGAGGTATCGTGAATTGCTGGCAAAGCAAAAAAACGAAGAACGGGCAGCGAATACTGATGCAGCAATAATGAATGAAAATGAGTCTTGAAGGTTTGAATAAGAATAAAGGAAATATGCGAGGAATATTAAGATGGACCGGGTTATTAATGATCGCCGGGATTTTTACACTTATTTCGGGGTGTGACAAAGAAAATGGTTGCAAATCGGTTCCCGTTGAAGATGAGAGGGCAATCCTTGAAGCTTTCAACGCTTCAATTGGTATGAATGCAACAAGGCATTCTACCGGGGTGTATTATGAAATACTCGAACCGGGGAGTGATAACAAACCAAAAGCAGCGAGCACCATCTACGTTAAGTATAAAGGAACCTTATTAAACGGGACAGTTTTTGATCAGCAAACCAACCCCGGCCGGACAGGCTTCGTGTTGAATAACCTGATTGATGGCTGGAAAGTTACCATACCTTATATTGGAAAAGGTGGCAGCATTCGTATTTCGGTTCCATCATCTTTGGCTTATGGTTGTCAAGGTCAACCCTCTGCCAATCCTCCAATTGCACCTAATTCACCCCTGTATTTTGAAATAGAACTGGTTGATTTTTTTTAACGGATATTTGACTAAAATTTTTTACTGCCCGGAAATAATTTTTGTTTCCGGGCACATTGTTTTCTGACAAAATTGCTTGCATGGCACACGAAGCTATTTCGGTTTTCGATATGTTTAAAATAGGGGTAGGCCCCAGTTCAAGTCATACACTTGGTCCATGGCGGGCTGCCCGTTATTTTGTTGAACGGCTTCTTGCTGAGCATCAGGTCAATCATGTTAGTCAACTTGATGTGCTGCTTTACGGTAGCCTTGCAAAAACAGGGAAAGGGCACGGCACCGATATTGCGGTTTTAATGGGTTTGTGCTGCTACGACCCCGAAACGATTGCTGTTGAAACTATTCAGCAAAGGGTAGATGCTATAAATGATCTGAAACATATTCCGCTCGGAGGCAGCAGTCTGATTCCATTCGATCCTCAAGTGAACCTTAAATTCCTTTTTACCGAAAGTCTTCCTTTTCATCCAAATGCATTGCAATTTTTGGTTACCCTCGAAAACGGAGAACAGTTTGCCGAAACATGGTATTCCGTCGGTGGGGGGTTTGTTATTAAAGAAGGCGAAGAAAATCAGTCCAAATTGTCCGATTTGGTTCAATTACCATTTCCCATAAACACTGCAGATGATCTGAAACATTGGTGTTTAAAAACCGGTCTGAGCATTCATGAAGTTGTAATGGAGAATGAAAGCAGTTTTCGGACGGAAGTTGCTACACGACAGGGTGTTTTACGCATCTGGCAAACCATGCGGGATTGCGTTTATCGCGGATGTCATATCGAGGGAACTCTTCCCGGTGGGTTAATGGTGAAACGGAGGGCCTTCGGACTAAACAAAAAGTTACTTTCAGGAAAGCAATACACGGATTTTGATCATTGGGTTGATTCGATCCGCTCCGGTGGAAATGATTTCAAATACATCCTTGATTGGGTGAGCTGTTTTGCCCTGGCCGTAAATGAGGAAAATGCCTCTTTTGGAAGGGTGGTTACAGCGCCCACAAACGGTGCCGCCGGTGTTATTCCTGCAGTACTTATGTATTACGTGGTTTTCTGCAATGGATACGATGATGATAAAATCATAAACTTCCTCTTAACTGCCTCCGAAATTGGCAGCATATTTAAAAAGGGCGCAACTATTTCGGCAGCCATGGGCGGGTGTCAGGCCGAGATTGGCGTAAGCAGCAGTATGGCCGCGGCTGCCTTAACGGAAAGTATGGGTGGTACGCAAAAACAAGCGCTTATGGCGGCGGAAATTGCTATGGAGCACCATCTTGGTCTAACCTGCGATCCTATCGGCGGATTGGTTCAGGTACCCTGTATCGAAAGAAATACCATGGGGGCCATCAAAGCCATCACGGCCTCGCAACTTGCGCTTCAAAGCACTCCCGACTTTGGAGTGGTAAGCCTTGATAAGGTTATCAAAACCATGTGGGATACGGCCCTCGATATGAACAGCAAATACAAGGAAACCGCTGATGGCGGGCTTGCCATTCATATTCCCATCAGCCTTGCAGATTGTTAGCGTTTCGGTATGACTAAAGGCGCTTTTTTCCTGTTATCAGGATTCGGTATGTCGTTGGATGGTTGCTCCACGGTTAGTGTTTGTATTTGCCCTTCCTGTTTGGGTTTTAGCATGGGCATATTATCCTGGGGAAGTATGTACACCTTTCCCAATGCATTTTCAAATGCATATTGTAAGGTATCTGCATAGCGCGGAGGTATGGTAAGTACGGTATTTTTGTTGTCAGGTTGAACCCTTTTTTCAAATCGGTTGCCATTTTCCTGCTGAAGCAGTTTGTTAAGCTTATCCATATCAGGTAAAATTTGTTGGGCAATGCTTATATGCCAGCAAATTGAAAGCAGGATTAATGCAACGAGTTTTCGGATGAGCATAAGACTTTTTTTGATCAATCGAAATTAATCAAAGCGCTCATGAAAACCAAACGTTTACTCCTTCCACCAATGCTTACAGGTATTTATCAGCCCATTGGTAGAAACATCGTGACTTGAAACCAATTGATCGTCCATCAACTCCGGTAAAATTTTATTGGCCAATTGTTTACCAAGTTCCACGCCCCATTGGTCGAAGCTGTAAATATTCCAGATGACTCCCTGTACGAAAATTTTGTGCTCATATAGGGCAATCAGTTCGCCTAAAACAAACGGTGTAATTTTTTTCACCAGGATTGAATTGGTTGGCCGGTTTCCTTCGAAAACTTTATAAGGAATCAATGATTCAGGCACACCTTCTTTTCTGCACTCTTCAGCCGTTTTGCCATTCATAAGGGCTTCGGTTTGTGCAAAAAAATTGCTGAGGAGCTTTTGATGATGATCTCCCAACGGGTTGTGGCTTAGCGCAGGCGCTATAAAATCGCAGGGGATCAATTGCGTACCCTGATGAATCAACTGATAAAAAGCGTGTTGGCCATTCGTGCCCGGTTCACCCCAAATGATGGGGCCTGTGGTGTAATTCACCCGTCGGCCATTACGATCGGTGGTTTTACCATTGCTTTCCATGTTGCCTTGTTGGAAATAGGCGGCAAAGCGATGCATGTATTGGTCGTAAGGAAGGATGGCTTCACTGGATGCCCCTAAAAAATTGGTGTACCAAAGACCTGTGAGTGCCATGATTACCGGTATGTTTTGCTCAAAGGGTACTTCGGCAAAATGCTTATCAATATTATAGGCTCCTTTTAAAAGATCTTCAAAGTTTTCAAATCCAATGGTTAGGGCAATAGATAATCCGATAGCGCTCCATAAACTATATCTGCCGCCAACCCAATCCCAGAACCCAAACATATTTTCGGGTGCAATCCCAAAAGCAACCACAGCTTTTTCATTCGTACTCAAGGCGGCGAAATGTTTGGCTACCATAGCTTCATCGCCTGCATGCTGCAAAAACCAGTTGCGTGCCGTATGGGCATTGGTCATGGTTTCCTGCGTGGTAAAGGTTTTACTGGCAATCAGGAAAAGCGTTTCATCAGGGGTTACTTTTTTAAGTGTTTCCGCAATGTGGGTTCCGTCCACATTACTTACAAAAAAGGGCTGTATGCCATTTATCCAGTAGGGTTTCAGCGCTTCAGTCACCATTACCGGACCAAGGTCGCTGCCGCCAATACCAATATTTACAATGTATTTAATAGGTTTACCGGTGTATCCTTTCCATTCACCGCTATGTATCTTTTTGCAAAATGCCTGCATGTGCGCAAGAACGGTTTTCACTTCGGGCATTACATCCTTTCCATCTGCCATTACCGGCTTTTCTCCAAAATTGCGCAACGCCGTATGCAACACCGCCCTTCCTTCTGTGGCATTAATTTTTTCACCGGAAAACATTGCCTGAATAGCTTCCGGCAATCCGCACTCCGTTGCCAATTGAAACAGGAGCGACATGGTTTCCTGTGTGATGATGTTTTTTGAATAATCAAACACGAGGTCTTCAATGCACAGAGAAAATTTTTTAAACCTGTCGGGGTCTTCTGCAAACAGTTTACGCATATGGGTTTCCTGTATGTCGAGCGAATGCGCATTCAGTAAATCCCATGCCTTTGTTTTGGTTGGTTGTATATTCGGGAAAGACATAAATTAATTTTTAGGAGGCAAATTTATAGCTCAGCCGGGTAGATGATAAATGACATTCAACAGTTTTTCAACCATGGCGGGTGTAACATCGAGATGAAAAACCATTCGAATCTGTGTGGGCGAAATGGCCATACACCTGATATCATGTTTGGCAAATTCATCGCACAATTCAGGTGCAGTAAATGCGCCATCCACCGTAAAAATCAGAATATTGGTTTCGGGTTCCATTAAGTCAGGAACCCATGATTTATGCCGTAGCGCATCTGCAGTTATTTTTGCATGGTGATGGTCTTCGGCAAGCCGATCAATGTGGTTTTGCAAAGCATAAAGGCCTGCCGCCGCCAAAAAGCCCGCCTGCCGCATGCCGCCGCCAAACTTTTTTCGAACCCTTCTTGCCTCGCGGATATGTTCCTTTGATCCAAGCAAAAGGCTACCCACCGGTGCGCCAAGGCCTTTACTCAGGCATACGGAAATGGTATCAAAAAGGTTGCCGTAATCTTTCGCAGTTTCTTGTCTGGCCATCAGCGCATTCCACAACCTCGCACCATCGAGGTGAAAGGCAAGCCCATGGTTTGAACAGACTGATTTAATTTTTTTAAGCTCATTAAAATCATAGCATGCCCCGCCGCCACGATTGGTGGTATTTTCGATGCTGACCACCCGCGTTCTTGCTTTATGAATATCATCGGGATTAATGGCTTTTTCAACCATTGAGGCTGTAATACGGCCGCGGTCGCCTTCGAGGGCTTTCACCTGACTGCCGCTGTTAAAGGCAATACC
>JALOMX010000004.1 GCA_025455245.1 Chitinophagaceae bacterium | reverse complement strand
CACTACACCATTCTTTGCATGCATAGTTTTACCTTCTGTATGTATCTCAATATCGCCGCAGCCTACGATGCAACACTTGCCCCAACCACGGGCAACGAGCGCCGCGTGAGAGGTCATGCCACCTTTTGATGTAAGAATGGCTTGTGCTTTGTGCATTCCATCCACATCTTCCGGTGATGTTTCTTCACGTACCAAAATAACCTTTTCGCCCTTTGAAGCCCATTCAACTGCATCTTCGGAGGTAAATACAACGCGGCCAATGGCACCACCGGGTCCGGCAGGCAGGCCTTTTGCGATAACAGGGTGCAATTTTTCACCTTCAGGATCAAGCATGGGCAACAGTAGCTCCACCAATTGGTTGGGCGCTACCCGCTTAATGGCAGTATGCATGTCAATAAGTTTAGACTTATACATGTCTGCGGCCATTTTTACGGCAGCTATACCATTGCGCTTACCTACACGGCATTGTAACATATACAGTTTACCTTTTTCTATGGTAAACTCAATATCCTGCATATCCTTGTAATGCTTTTCAAGCTTACGCTGATAACCGTCAAGTTCCTTGTATAAAGCCGGCATCAATTTTTCCAGTGTAACAAAATGCTCACTTTGTGCATTTTTCGAATACTCATTAACAGGTGCCGGAGTACGTATTCCGGCAACTACATCTTCTCCCTGTGCATTTACAAGGTATTCACCATAAAATTTGTTTTCTCCATTTCCGGGATTCCTTGTAAAAGCAACACCTGTGCAACTGTCTTCACCCAAATTGCCAAATACCATCGCCTGAACATTAACTGCAGTTCCCCATTCATCGGGTATTCTTTCAATCCGGCGATATTCAATGGCCCTTTTACCATTCCAGCTTGCAAATACGGCCCCAATCCCACCCCATAATTGCTGCATGGGATCATCAGGGAAATCAACTCCAAGTACTTTTTTTACCGTCTTTTTGTAATCTGTCACCAGCGCTTTAAGGTCGGCTACGGTAAGGTCAGTATCTATGGCATATCCTTTCTTTTTCTTAACTGCTTCCAGTTTCTCATCCAGCTGCTTACGAATGCCCTTGCCACCCTTTGGCTCAATGCCATTGGCCTTTTCCATAACTACATCGGCATACATCATTATAAGACGTCTGTAGGCGTCATATGCAAATCTTTCATCACCGCTCTGTGCTATCAACCCTTTTATGGTATTTTCATTCAACCCAATGTTCAGCACCGTATCCATCATACCAGGCATACTGCGTCTTGCTCCAGACCGCACGGAAAGAAGCAGCGGATTCGCTTCATCATTGAATTTTTTACCGGTCAATTTCTCCATTTTAGCCAATGCCTGAAGCACCTCCTGAGAAAGTTGTTTGGGGTAGTTTTTTTTGTTTGCATAATAATAAGTACAAACCTCGGTTGTGACTGTAAATCCGGGAGGCACAGGAAGCCGTAATGCAGGATGACCTGCCATTTCAGCCAGGTTTGCACCCTTGCCGCCTAAAAGGTTCTTCATGGATTCATTTCCATCAGCTTTGCCCCCGCCAAAAAAGTATACATACTTAGGGGCTTTTTTCATTGTTGCCATTGTGAGTAGTTTTTATTTCGTCAATGCTGCCGGGTTAGTAATGGCGGCTTGCCGTATCAAAAAATGGTGTTGTAAAAACGAGCATAAAAGTATTACCCGGCTTAATGCCAAAAAATGACATTTAACAAGGCTAAAGCTAATAATCATCATAGATTTATGGCATTTTACATATCGGACAGGTTTATGCCATTTAACTCTTCACGGTACATTGGGCATAGCATTAACGGACTTTTTCATTTTATCCCCACCATTTGTGAATAATTAAAATAGGATTATTGATCATTCTGAAAATACATTTACTGAAACAACCGAATTAGTTCTTTTTTTGTTTTAACCTAAAAAAGTATCCATTGACAGACACAATCATTAACCTTGACACAGTGAATCCCATAGATTTTTTTGGGGTAAACAATGGGAAGTTAGATCTGCTGAAGAAGAAATTCCCCCTGTTGAAGATTTTGGGCAGGGGAACGCAGGTAAAACTAAGTGGCTCTCCTGAGCAAATTGCCAATGCCCGCGAAAAAATTGAACTTGTTATTCAATACCTTGAACGTAACGGGCACCTGACTGATAACTATTTCGAACAAATACTCGGGGGAGATGATCAGGAAGTAATTGACAATTTTGTAGAAAGGAATCCGAATGATGTGTTGGTTTTCGGCCCCAACGGAAAAACGGTGAGGGCGCGCACCCAGAATCAAAAGAAAATGGTTTCTGCTTCTGATACCAACGACATCGTTTTTGCCATTGGACCTGCCGGTACCGGTAAAACCTATACGGCCGTTGCATTGGCTGTAAGGGCCTTGAAAAACAAATCGGTTAAAAAGATAATTCTAACAAGGCCTGCTGTGGAAGCGGGGGAAAGCCTTGGTTTTTTACCGGGCGACCTGAAAGAAAAAATTGATCCTTATCTGCGTCCATTATA
Source organism: Chitinophagaceae bacterium (assembly GCA_025455245.1). Classification (GTDB taxonomy): domain Bacteria; phylum Bacteroidota; class Bacteroidia; order Chitinophagales; family Chitinophagaceae; genus Phnomibacter. Next base: position 15,630 of record JALOMX010000004.1, on the reverse strand, counting down.
CGATGCATTAGATGATATGATTCCCGCAGACAAGCTTGGTTATTATATGAGTACACGTACCATCGAAATAGCACCGCTTGCGTACATGCGTGGTCGTACACTGGATAATGCCTATATAATACTCGATGAAGCACAAAACGCTACTGACCTGCAGTTAAAAATGTTTTTGACACGTATCGGGGCGAATGCCAAAGCAATTATTACCGGCGACATGACACAGGTTGACCTTCCCAAGAGCCAGAGAAGTGGCCTGATCAAAGCCAACAGGATTCTTAAAAATATCAAGGGAATTGCACATATTGAACTGGACGAGGAAGATGTGGTAAGGCACAGGCTCGTAAAAAGCATCATTAAAGCTTACGACCGTGAAAAGGAACGAGAGGAGCGTGAAGGTGAAACTGATGCCCCCACCAGAAACTACCGACCGCGTGATTAATCCTTTATTCTCAAATTCATTAAAAAGCAGTGCTAAACTTAAATTTTGGCACTGCTTTCTACTTTTTGCCACATTATACAGTTGTCGTCAATCATCCTCCGTTATTAACGGTCTGCATCAGTCTGAAACCGACACATTAAAATTAGGACATTATAAAAATGAGGTTTACCCCAGGATTGAATCACTTGCAAAAACCGGTTATATCATTACCAGGATGGGAAAAGATATAACAAGTCTCCTGATGTCTAAACTCAATCCTGAAGACAGTTCATTCAGTCATTGCGGTGTAATAAGTTTTGAACATGACTCTGCCTTTGTTTACCATTGTATTGGAGGCGAATGGAATCCTGATCAGAAAATGAAAAGGGAGTGGTTGTTTCACTTTCTGCATCCCGCCGATTCCAAAAGGACCGGTTTATTTGATTTGAAGATTCCCGATTCCACCAAAATGGCTATGATACATCAGGTAAGGCGATGGCACAGGGAGGGTCTGCAGTTTGATATGGATTTCAACCTTCAGACCAACGATAAAATGTATTGTACTGAAATGGTGGCAAAGGCCCTTCAATTTGCATCAGGAAACAAAGAATTGATTACACCACTCACCATTGACAGTGTAAAGTTTATACCCGTAGACAGGATAATCCAAAGAAAAAACAGTAAGGAAATATTACGAATGGAATATTAATTGAATGCCGTCCTGTTTATATTTGAAAATAAAATCACACAGAAGAAACCAATAATTTTAGTGAAGCACATTCCTATTGAAAAAATGGAAGGATTACGCAAAAAGTGCAAACATATTAGCAATTAAAAACCGGTCGACCAAGCCGACTATTAAAATAAATATTAAAATGAAGCCTTTAACTTCCCGGATTCTGTTGTTTATTTTCACGACTGTTATTCTTGCTTGCAGCAGCCCCAAAGAGGATCCTGTTGCCGCAGCCAAGGCATTTTATGAAGCACTCGCTATAAAGGATTTCAAAAAAGCGAAACAACTCGCTACCAGGGAAAGTAAAACCATGCTCGACCTGATAGAAAGCATGTCGCAAATGGGTGCAGATGTTAAGGCAGAGGAGGAAGATTTACAAAAAATGAAAGAAGCCGTTTACAGCAATGCCGAGATAAATGGTGATATGGCCACCGTCAGGGTAAAAATGGGAGAAGAGGAAAATACGATTAATCTGAAGAAAGAAGAAGGCACTTGGAAGGTTGCATTGGATAAAGAGAGTTTGCAGGAAACTATGAATGAAAAAACCGGCGAATCAATGGAGGATTTTAATGATGCAATGGAAAATGCTGCAAACGAATTAGAAAAAGCCGGAGACACCCTCGGACAGGTTCTTGAGAAAACCGGTGAAGCCTTGAAAAAAGCAGGTGAGGCCATCAAGGAGACAAAGCCCAATCAATAAAAAATCACCACCGGATGGGTGATGATAAAGTTTGGGCTTGACCATTCTTGTACTGCCAATGCAATTTTCTAGTAGTAATCAGACCTCAGATTGGCATTGGCTTTTTCAGCTGTTTCAATATCCTTAAAACTACTAAGTATATCGGCTTTACCCTTTTGAACACATACAGAGTGCTCATAATGGGCCGATGGTTTACCATCCCGGGTTCTTACCGTCCACCCATCCTTTTCATAGTAAACATCCTTTGTTCCCATATTGATCATGGGTTCTATTGCAAGGGTAATTCCCGGATTGAGTTTAGGACCATTGCCCCGCTTTCCGAAATTTGGCACCTGAGGGTCTTCATGTAAATTTCTGCCTACGCCATGACCCACCAAATCTCTGACTACCCCATACTTATGTTTGCGTTCGGTATGTTCCTGAATGGCCCATGAAATATCACCGACCCTGCATCCAAAAACAGCTTTTTCAATTCCCTTGTATAGGGATTCCTTCGTAACCTTTAATAATTGCATTACTTCTTCACCGGGATCGCCAATGGCAAATGTATATGCACTGTCTCCATGAAACCCATTTTTAAACACTCCTATATCGATACTTACAATATCCCCCTCCTTCAACTCACGGTTGTTTGGAAAGCCATGCACAACCGCATCATTAACACTGATACAGGCACTAAAGGGAAATCTCTGATCGCCGACCTTATAATTTAAAAAACTTGGCACACCACCATTATCCCTGATAAATGTTTCAACCAAACCATTAATATATATGGTAGTCATACCCGGCTTTAGCACTTTGGCTATTTCGGAATGGCAGGCACTTACAATACTGTTACTGTGCCTCATCAGCTCAATTTCTTCCCTTGTTTTTTGGTAAATCACAATATCAACCCTTTAATCCGCGGCATATACAATAAACAAAACCGCATTTTACAATCTAAAACAAAACCTGCCAGCATAAATACCGGCAGGCCCTGAAAATTATTTTGAAATTTAATTTCCCCTGATTATCCAATCGGAGAACTGCTGACCGGTTGTCTTCCCTGAATTCTTCCACCACTCATTAACCCATCATACTGACGCATCAGAAGTTGCGTTTCAATTTGCTGAAGGGTATCCAGTACTACACCAACCATGATCAATAAACTTGTTCCTCCAAAGAAACTGGCAAATTGACCTGTTACACCAAGTTTCATGGCAATACCAGGAAGAATACCAACCAAAGCTAGCAAAATAGCACCCGGTAAAGTAATCTTATCCATCACTGCGCCAATATAATCTGCCGTCGGTTGCCCGGGTTTAACGCCCGGAATAAAACCATTATTACGCTTGAGATCTTCTGCAATTTGCTTTGGATTGAAAATAATGGCGGTATAGAGATATGTGAAAGCAATAACAAGTACAGAATATATCAACATATACCAGGGGTTACTCATATCGTTTAAGATATTCAGTAATCCGCCGGAAGTTTCAAAACGGGCAAAGATGGTAGGTATAAAAATAATAGCTTGAGCAAAAATGATGGGCATAACACCGGCACTATTCACCTTAATAGGCAAAAACTGACGGGCACCACCAAACTGACGATTGCCTACAATTTGCTTTGCATAATTAATCGTGATTTTACGTACACCCTGCACCAATACAATCAACCCCATGATAATGGCGATGAACACTGCAATCTCAATGATGAAAATCAGTAGTCCTCCACCACCTGCGGAATTTTTGGCAACAAATTCCTGAACGAGACTTTGAGGAAGGCGAGCAAGGATACCAACCATGATGATCAGGGAAGTACCGTTTCCAAGTCCCTTGTCGGTGATTTTTTCACCAAGCCACATTACAAATAACGTACCTGATGTAAGCAAAATAACCGTACTGAACCAAAAATATGGCTGGAAAGAAGGAATAAGCGCCTCTTTGTATCCGGGGCTCTGAAGATAACTGATGTATGCGGCTGCCTGAAAAATAGTAACCAAAACAGTTAGATATCTTGTCCACTGATTGATTTTCTTTCGACCACTTTCTCCCTCTTTTTGAATCTTCTGCATTTGCGGAACCAAAATGGTCATAAGCTGCATAAAGATGGAAGCAGAAATGTAGGGCATAATACCAAGGGCAAGAATAGATGCCTGTGAGAAAGCGCCACCGGCAAACTGATCGAAAAGCCCCAACAGACCACCGGCCTGACCACGAACAGCGTCGAGTGCATTTGCATCTATACCCGGCAAAACGATATGAGTACCAAAGCGATAGGTAAGTACCAAAGCGAGGGTTACAATGATCTTGTCACGCAATTCCTCGATGCTCCAGATATTCTTGAGTGTTTGTAATAATTTGTTCACTGCTGATAATAATTTTTCAAAAGGGCCTCAAAAGTAAGTGAATTAAAAACACTAAACCCTCCCGGTGTGGGAGGGATTAAATTTATTCACAATTACTGCACTTCAACTACGGTGCCACCCACTGCTTCAATAGCTGATTTAGCTTTTGCACTGATGGCATCAACCTTAAAGGTAAGCTTTGATTTTAGCTCACCTGCAGCCAATACTTTAACAAAGTCATTCTGTCCAATGAGGTTGTTAATGTAAAGGATATCGGTACTGAATTCAGTGAATCCGTATTTTTCAACGAGCTGATCAATTTGACCAAGGTTGAATACTTTGTATTCGATCCTGTTATTGTTTTTGAATCCACGCTTGGGAAGACGGCGCTGAATAGGCATCTGACCACCTTCGTGTGCCATTTTACGCTTGTAACCTGCGCGGCTTTGACCACCCTTGTTACCCTTTGTAGAGGTACCACCCTTACCGGATGCTTCACCACGACCTAAACGCTTTTCGCTGTGCGTACTGCCTTCTGCAGGCTTCAGAGAATTTAATTTCATTTTTTCTGGTTTTTACTTACGGGGTTCGCTCCCCTCGCATAAATGTTTGAAATCCCAAAATTTCAAATCACAAATTCCAATACACAACTATTAAAATCACTTTGGAATTTGGGATTTGTTTATTTGGAATTTTAATTTGCTAAATCTTCCACCTTTACAAGGTGGTTTACTTTTTCTACCATTCCCAAAATCTGAGGAGTAGCTTCTACTTCCACGGTAGCGTTCATTTTACGAAGACCAAGAGCAACCATGGTTTTCTTTTGGCGCTCAGAGCGGTCAATTACGCTTTTTACCTGTGTGATCTTTATCTTTTTCATCATGAATGTATTTGGTATTCAAGTTTTAAATATAAAGTCTGAATTAACCTCAAACCTTAAACCTCAAACAAGAAAGATTATCCGTTGAATACTTTTTTCAGCGAGATGTTGCGTGCTTTAGCAACCTGAACGGGCTCGCGCATGGTAGCAAGTGCCTTAACAGTAGCCTTTACCACATTGTGGGGATTGGCACTACCTAAGCTTTTTGCCAATACGTCGGTAATTCCGGCACTTTCAAGTACAGCACGCATGCTGCCTCCGGCAATTACACCTGTACCATGGGCTGCAGGCTTAAGCAATACTTTGGCCGCACCTTCTTTTACAAAAAGTTCGTGAGGAATGGTACCATGCATTACGGGAACCTTAATCAGGTTTTTCTTGGCATCTTCAATTCCCTTGGTAATGGCTTCCTGAACTTCCTTTGCTTTTCCAAGTCCATGACCTACCACACCGCTTTCGTTGCCAACAACTACCAGGGCAGAAAAACTAAAAGTACGGCCACCTTTGGTGGTTTTGGTAACGCGGTTAATAGCAACTACCTTTTCCTTCAGTTCGAGTTCACCCGGTTTTACACGGTTTACAATAGCTTTCGACATTATCTAAATATTAATTATGCGTTATTCAATTGATTAGAAGTTCAAACCGGCTTCGCGGGCGCCATCGGCAAGGGCCTTGATACGACCATGATAAAGGAAACCGCCACGATCGAAAACCACTTTTTCAACACCTATTTCAGAAGCTTTGCGTGCAATAGCGGCACCAACAAGCTTGCTTTTTTCGGTTTTGGTAACCTTTTGAGCAGCAATATCTTTATCGCGGCTTGAGGCAGCTGCCAGGGTATGGCCGTTTTCGTCATCGATAAGCTGAGCATAAATATCGCCATTGCTGCGATATACACTTAAACGTGGTTTGGAAGCCACACCTGCAACACGCTTACGTATGCGGTAATGAATTTTCTTCCTTGCAATTACTTTATTGTCCATGTTTCACTTTTTTATCTCCCGATACTGCCGGGAATGTATCGCTGAAGAACAAGTTGCATCAGCGGGAAATGTTATTTAAAATTATTTACCTGCGCTCTTACCGGCTTTACGACGAACAACTTCACCGGAGAAACGAACACCTTTTCCTTTGTAAGGCTCAGGCTTACGTAAACTGCGAAGTTTTGCACAAACCTGACCAAGTAATTGATTGTCGATACCTTCCAGGGTGATCTCAGGATTCTTACCCTTTTCAGTAGCGGTAGCAACTTTTAATTCCTTGGGTATTTCGAAAATAATATTGTGTGAATAGCCGAGGGCAAGGTCAAGCACATTGCCTGTATTGGCTGCTTTATAACCAACACCAACCAATTCCATTTTTTTTACAAATCCTTCCGTTACACCCTTTACCATGTTGGCAATAAGGGCACGATACAATCCATGCATGGCGCGATGACGGATCTGATCCGTAGGACGGCCAACATTCAGGGAACCGTCTGCAACTTCAATTTTAATATCGCGGTCTACAGCCTGCTTGAGTTCACCTTTGGGTCCCTTTACAGTAACTGTGTTATCGGCAGCTACTGTAACAGTAACACCCGATGGAATGGTGATTGGTTTTTTACCTACTCGTGACATAGTCGTTTAATTTTTAATTTGAATTTCTGCGATTTCAGCCCCGACTAAAAGGCTTAATTTTCAACAGAAACATATTCAATGGGATTTAACCCGGTTAATTAATAGATGTGGCAAAGAATTTCTCCACCCACGTTTTGCGCTTTTGCTTCCTTATCAGTCATTACACCTTTAGATGTACTGATAATGGCAACACCAAGGCCATTGATCACCCGCTTAAAATCAGCAGGCTTAGCATACTGGCGAAGACCCGGACGGCTCACACGCTCCAATGAAGAAATAGCCGGTTGACGGGTAGCCGGATCATACTTCAAGGCAATCTTAATGATTCCCTGCTTTCCGTCATCTTCAAATTTGTACTTAAGGATATAACCCTTTTCATACAAAATTTCAGTCATACGCTTTTTCAGGTTAGATGCCGGAATTTCAACCATACGGTGATTGGCCATCTGTGCGTTACGAATGCGCGTCAAAAAATCTGCAATAGGATCTGTTACCATATTATTTACCTCCTACGTCCCGGAAATTTTCGGGATAATTGGAATGTTTTTAAATGAAAAATGAATGTTTTTTTCCCTTGGATTGAAAAATTACCAACTGGCCTTTTTCACTCCGGGGATCTTGCCTTCAAGCGCCATATCGCGGAACATGTTCCTGCAAATACCAAAGTGACGCATGTAGCCTTTCGGACGTCCTGTAAGCTGACAACGGTTTTTCAGTCGAACGGGCGACGCATTGCGGGGCAATTTGTCGAGACCGGCCTGATCACCTGCAGCCTTTAAAGCTGCACGCTTTTCAGCAAACTTGGCAACCATCTCTTCGCGCTTGCGCTGACGGGCTTTAATTGATTCTCTTGCCATAATTTAATTCAAAATTTCAAATTATTAAATTCCAAACTCCAAACTGGTTTCAGCATTCCCATTTGGGATTTGGGATTTGCCAATTTGTGATTTGCTTAGTTATTATCCTTTTTAATATTCTTAAATGGAAGTCCCAATCCCTTCAATAGTTCGTAAGCCTCTTCGTTGGTAGTGGCGGTAGTTACGAAAGTGATATCCATACCGGTGATTTTATTCACTTTATCGATATCTATTTCGGGGAAAATGATCTGCTCGGTAACACCCATTGTATAGTTCCCACGGCCATCGAAGCTTTTATCGTTGATACCCTTGAAGTCACGAACACGGGGAAGTGAAATCGCAATAAGACGATCCAAAAATTCGTACATCTTGGCTCCACGCAGCGTAACCTTAGCACCAATCGGCATATTGCGACGAAGCTTAAAGTTAGAGATATCCTTCTTTGAAGTAGTGGCAACAGCTTTCTGACCAGAAATAGTAGTAAGCTCTTCCACAGCTACATCAACAAGCTTCTTGTCGGCTACAGCACCATTTACGCCACGGTTAATGCAAATTTTTGTAAGGCGGGGTACCTGCATTACACTTTTATAATTGAACTTCTTCTGCAGAGCAGGAACAACTTCAGCCTTATACTTAGAGGCCAGGCGCGGTGTATAATTTGCTAACTTTTCCATTATTTAATTACCTCCCCTGATTTTTTGGATACACGAACAAGTTTACCCTCGATGCGGTCGCGCTTAATGCGGGTAGCTGCTTTTGCCTTGGGATCCCAAAGCATCACATTGCTGATGGCAATAGGGGCTTCCTTTTTTACAATACCACCTTTGGTATTCGTGGCCGAAGGCTTGGTGTGCTTGGTTTGAATGTTAACACCCTCTACCAATACTTTGGCATCTGTAGGCATAACTGCCAGCACGGTGCGGGGCTTGGTAAGGTCTTTATCATCGCCTGCGATCACCACCACGCTGTCGCCCTTCTTGATGCTGAACTTTGGTTTAAAACGCTTATTCATTTCTGTTTGCTTATTGCGCTTGATAGTTGCCAAACGCAGTTAAAAAATCTTGAACTTTATAATTACAGAACTTCGGGAGCCAATGAAACGATCTTCATGTAACCCTTATCGCGCAATTCACGGGCAACAGGCCCGAAAATGCGTGTACCACGAGGTTCATCTGCATTATTCAATATTACAACGGCATTGTCATCGAAGCGGATATAGGAACCATCCTTACGACGCAACTTATTTTTAGTACGAACAATTACTGCTTTTGTAACTGTACCTTTCTTCATGTTACCACCGGGAATGGCATCTTTTACAGTTACCACAATTTTATCTCCAATCTTGGCATAATCCTGACCGCTGTTACCCAGCACACGGATGCACAGTACTTCTTTGGCACCGCTGTTGTCCGCTACATTCAGTCTGCTTTCTTGCTGTATCATTTTTTCTAATTTGAAATTTGAAATTCCAGATTTGATATTCGAATTCGTATTAAACTAATTTCAAACCTCAAATCTCAAATGATTAATTTTTTCAGAGGCTTCCGGCACCAACGTCCTTTAGCTTGAAGCCATGGAATCTTCCAGAGCCTATTTCACTTTTTCAACCACTTCGGCCAGTCTCCAGCGCTTGGTTTTGCTGAGCGGACGAGTTTCCATGATACGAACGGTATCGCCAATGCTGCACTCGTTCTTTTCATCATGCGCATGAAACTTAGTAGTCTTTTTTACGAACTTACCATAAATAGGGTGCTTCACTTTACGTTCAACAGCTACCGTAATGGTTTTGTCCATTTTGTTGCTTGTTACGATACCTATCCTGGTCTTACGTAAATTTCTGGTTTCCTGAATATTAACTGTTTCCATTTGTTCCTCCTAAATCCCGGTTTTAAAAAGGACCTTAGATGATTTTTGATTCTATAATTAAGAACGGCATGCTGTAATTAACCTGCCAGTTCCCTTTTTTTCAGTTCAGTTTTCATCCTTGCAATGTCGCGGCGAAGCGAACGAATGCTCATAGGATTTTCGAGCGGTGTAATGGCATGGGCGAAAGTGAGCTTTTTTAAACGCATTTCATCTTCGCGGATGCGTGCCTTCAGATCGTCGGCATTCATCTCAACCAGGCTTTTATTAAAATCGATTTTCTTTGACATAGTATCTTATTTGAAATATGGTTAACTACCTACCCCGGATTAAGCAACATAATCGCGGCGGGTAACAAACTTGGTTTTAATAGGAAGCTTTTGTGCTGCCAGTTCCATGGCATGTTTGGCGACGTCAGCCGGTACACCATCCACTTCAAACAAAATACGACCCGGTTCAACGACAGCAGCCCAGAATTCGGGGTTACCTTTACCCTTACCCATCCTCACTTCGGCAGGCTTACGGGTAATAACCTTATCGGGGAAAATACGGATCCAGACACTACCTTCACGCTTCATAGCACGAGTCATAGCCTGACGGGCGCTTTCAATTTGACGGTTGTTCAACCAGATGGGTTCCAACGCTTTAAGCGCAAATGATCCGAACGAAATAGTGGTTCCACGCTTGGCCACTTCGCGAATGCGCCCCTTTTGTTGTTTGCGGAACTTGGTTCTTTTCGGTTGTAACATTTATCGAAAATTTGAATGTTTCTTAATCTTGTTAATCTTTCGCTTCGTTTCAATTATCCACGACGGTCATCACGTCCACCGCCACGACGGTCATCCCGGCGGCCACCACCGCGACCACCACGATCATCCCTGCGTCCGCCACGGTCACGGTCGCCACCACGATGATCATCTCCACGACGATCGCTCAGGCTTCCACCGGTACCTACAAAATTGGGGTTCAGGTCACGCTTGCTCAGCACTTCACCTTTACAAATCCAAACCTTGATACCAATTTTTCCGTAAACGGTTTGAGCAGCAACACTTGCATAATCAATATCCATGCGGAAAGTATGCAGGGGTACACGACCCATTTTAATTTCTTCGGAACGGGCAATTTCAGCGCCTCCCAAACGACCACTTGCCTTCACCTTAATACCCTCAGCACCCATGCGCATGGCAGAAGCAATTGCCATTTTAATGGCACGCTTGTAGCTGATACGGTTTTCAATCTGACGGGCAATAGTATCGCCAACAATCATGGCATCTATTTCAGGACGACGGATTTCAAGGATATTGATCTGTACATCTTCATTTCCGGTGAGCTTCTTAAGCTCTTCCTTTATGCGATCTACTTCACCGCCACCCTTTCCAATAATGATACCGGGCTTGCTTGTATGAATTGTAACAATAAGCTTATTGAGGGTACGCTCGATAACAATCTTAGCGATACCACCCTTGTTGATACGCGCATTGAGGTAGTTGCGAATCTTGTTGTCCTCAATCAGTTTACCGGCATAATCTTTGCTGGTTCCAAACCAATTGCTCTCCCAACCACGGATGATACCGAGCCTGTTACCGATTGGATTTGCTTTTTGACCCATAATATTAAAATTCCAAAAATTTTAAAAAATTCCAAATTCCAAAACTATTCGGGTCGTCCCTTTGGAATTTGGGATTTCCCTATTTGGGATTTGTTATGATTGTTATTTAGTGTCTACAATTACAGTTACATGATTGCTGCGCTTACGAACGCGGTATCCACGGCCCTGAGGTGCAGGACGCATTCTCTTCAGGGTGCGACCACCATCAACCATGATGGTTTTTACTACCAATCCGCTTTCGTCTTCGCCTTCATTCTTGGCTTTCCAGTTAAAAACGGCGCTCTTTACCAGCTTTGCAAGAGGTACACTTGGGTGCTTGGCACTGTGTTCCAATACGGCCAAAGCCTTGTCAACCTGCATGCCCCTTACCAAATCGGCCAACAGACGCATTTTCCGAGGCGATGTGGGGTAGTTTCTTAATTTGGCTATTGCTTCCATGTTTCTATTCTTTAACGGTTGGGTTTGCTTACCCTTACCTATTGTCTGTTACAATTATTTTTTACTTCCAGCGTGTCCCCTGAAGTTACGTGTGGGGGCAAATTCACCAAGCTTGTGACCAACCATGAATTCAGTTACATAAACCGGGATAAACTTGTTCCCGTTGTGTACTGCAAAAGTTTGACCAACAAAATCGGGTGTAATGGTGCTACGGCGACTCCAGGTTTTAATAACACCTTTTTTAACCTTGCCCTCTGCCATGTTCACGATTTTTTTCTCGAGCTTGGCATCTACATAAGGACCTTTTTTAATTGAACGACCCATATTTGATTATTTATAAATTCCAGTTTTCAAATTCCAAATTCCAATCCATCTCCTTGTGTTATCTATATTGGGAATTGGAATTTGTCCCTTTGGGATTTTTATTTTGCTAATTTTTTACCGTCGCGACGCTGAATAATAAGCTTATCAGATGCCTTGCCTTTTGTACGGGTCTTTTCACCTTTAGCATACTTACCGGTGCGGCTGCGCGGGTGACCACCACTTGCGCGACCTTCACCACCACCCATCGGGTGATCTACCGGGTTCATTGCAACACCACGAACGCGGGGGCGAATACCCAACCAACGGTTACGACCGGCTTTACCCTTGCTCTGCAGGTTATGATCGCTATTGCTTACCACACCTACGGTTGCATAACAGTTGATAAGCAGTTTACGTAATTCGCCGGAAGGCATTTTTAAGATGGCATACTTTTCTTCCTTGTTGGTAAGCTGTGCACTGCTGCCTGCACTGCGAACAAGCTTACCGCCCTGTCCCGGCTGCATTTCAATGTTGTGCACGTTGGTACCCAAAGGAATGTTCTTCATTTGAAGAGAATTACCAACTTCAGGGGCAACATCGTCGCCACTTACAATCTTCTGCCCTACCTGAATGCCCTGGGGAGCGATGATATAACGCTTCTCGCCATCGGCATATTCAACCAATGAGATAAAGCAAGTACGGTTGGGATCGTATTCCACTGTAAGTACAGTGGCCTCAATATTTTTCTTATTCCGCTTAAAGTCAATAATACGGTACTTCTTCTTATGACCACCGCCAATCATACGCATGGTACGACGTCCCTGAGCATTCCGACCACCCGTTTTGCTTACTGATTCAATCAGTGATTTTTCGGGAGTGTCTGTGGTCAGTTCGGCATAGGCGTTCCCAATTCTCCAGCGGGTGCCTGCGGTAACCGGTTTAAATTTTTTCAGTGCCATTGCTTCTGTCTGTTTTCTGTCTCTTTATTAGTTTCAACACTTTGCGGCGGTTGGTTGCCTTTCTTTAAATGCGATTAAATATCACCGTAGAGGTTAATTTCTTCGCCTTCGGCTACAGTTACCACTGCCTTCTTGCGGGCAGGCTTCTGTCCTTTAATAAAACCGGCTTTTGTGTAGCGGGTTTTATTTTTTCCGGGCATTACCAGGGTATTTACATCGGTAACGGTTACGCCATAAAACTCTTCAACCGCTTTTTTGATTTCGAGTTTATTGGCCTTACGGTCAACGATGAAGGTATAGCTGCGGTTTTTGTCCATCAGCTTATTTACCTTTTCGGTAAGTACCGGCTTTACTAATACATCTGTCAGTTTCATTGCTGTCTGAGTTATTCAGTTCGTTAATTCGTACTTATTCGGCCACTTCGGCTTCGGCTTCTGTGAAGATCTTTGCAGCACTTTCTGTAAGTACCATCACATCGGCATTCATTATTTCGTAAGTATGTATATCACTCAGGATGCTGCCATCAGCATTGGGGATGTTCCGGAGGCTGAGGTACAGGTTATCGTTGTACTCAGGATATACAAACAATGTCTTTTTGTTTTCTACACCAAGGTTTTTCATAACCCCGGCAAACTGGCTGGTCTTGGGAGTTTCCATGTTGATGTCTTCAACAACAACGATTGCATTCTCCTTGGCCTTGTAAGCAAGTGCACCAATTTTTGCAAGGTCCTTTACCTTTCTGTTCAACTTAATGTCGTAACCATGGGGCTTGGGTCCAAAAATGGTACCACCACCTTTGTATAAGGGGTTACGGATATTACCTTTACGGCTTCCACCGGTACCCTTTTGACGGTGAAGTTTGCGGCTTGCACCTTTTACTTCTTTACGTGTTTTTACCTTGTGCGTACCCTGACGCTGGGCAGCGAGGTATTGCTTAACAGCGAGGTAAATAACATGATCGTTAGGCTCCACACCGAAGATATCTTCGGGAAGTTCTACCGTTCTTCCGGTTTTTTGTCCTGCTGCATTTAAAACTTCGAGTGTCATATTGTTTCCTTATTAAACCCTTTCAGTTGTTGTTCACTTCCTGAGGTTTTGTGAGGGAATTATTTTTGAATTAAAACGATGGATCCGTTGTGGCCGGGAACAGAACCGCTGATAAGCAGATAGTTTTTCTCGGGGAAAATCTTTACTACTTTCAGACCTTTCATTTTCACCCTTTCGCCACCCATGCGGCCGGCCATACGCATACCTTTGAATACGCGGGAAGCGTCAGATGAGTTACCGATAGAACCCGGAGCGCGCTGACGGTCGTGCTGACCATGTGATTGTTCGCCAACACCGCTAAAGCCATGACGCTTAACTACACCCTGAAAGCCTTTACCCTTGGTAGTGCCTACGATGTCAACTTTTTCACCTTCGGTAAAAATGTCGATGGTCACTTCTTCACCAAGTTGCTTCTCAATGGAGTAGTTACGGAATTCTTTTACAAAACTTTTGGGGGATGTTTGCGCCTTTGCAAAGTGATTCTTTTCGGCGCGGGTAGCCTGCTTTTCTTTCTTTTCACCATAAGCAAGCTGAATGGCATTGTAACCGTCGGTTTCAACGGTTTTTACCTGCGATACAACACAGGGACCAGCTTCAACAATAGTACAAGCAATTTGCTTGCCGTTGGGATCGAAAATGCTGGTCATCCCGATTTTTTTTCCAATGATACCTTTCATTCTTTATCGGTTTGTGCCCGGCAGGGTGGTTGAGGACATCGGGCGCGGGGCACGATTCAATCCCAGTTTAGCTGCCGACCTTTTCACTTGTTTTCCAACTTCTGGAAGCGGAAGTACCGGCAGTAAACAAACCCTGAAAGGCTTGTTCATATGTTTGTTCGCTTTTGCTTTGGTTAGCTGAGCGATATGATTTTTATATCAGAGCTGCTTTCTTCCCGGTTGTCACGGAATTTTGGCAGATGACTATTTTAAGATCTGTGCGGAAAACTTCCGCTTTGTTCTACGCTTTGATTTCGACATCAACACCACTTGGCAGGTCGAGCTTGCTGAGTGCATCTACTGTACGGCTGCTGCTTGTATAGATGTCAAGCAGGCGCTTGTGCGTGTTCAACTGAAACTGCTCACGAGCTTTCTTGTTTACGTGGGGCGAGCGCAATACCGTAAAAATTTTCTTGTGCGTAGGCAGAGGAATTGGACCAGTAACTACGGCACCTGTACTGCGTACAGTTTTTACGATTTTCTCAGCCGATTTGTCAACCAGATTGTGGTCGTACGATTGCAATTTGATTCGAATGCGTTGAGACATATATCAAAGACCCTTTATAAATTTGGGAGTGCAAAAGTAGGGGGAATTTTGGAAGTGACAAAAGATTTTGGAAGAATTTTTGTGGAAATGGGGAAAAACAGATGGCCATTCTTATTGGAAATCGAGGTTTTTAGTGAATAGTGAGTGGTGAATGGTGAGTAGAGTGTGGGGGTGGGTTTGGGTTTTATGTTTGGGGCACCACTCTTATTCAGCATTTATCAGGCCAGAAACCAATTTGAAAACCTCCACCATTTCTGTGCCAAGTGCCGAAACATCAAATTTCTCCAAATAAGCTAAATCGTCCGCAATATCCATGGCAGCGTCCACTTCAATGATGGATCCTCTTGATATTTCATAAAACCGTTTCCTTTCAACAACAGATTTTCTGCTTGATCCTTCGGCAATATTCAAGTGGACAGAAAGCGCAGCCCTTTTTATTTGCTGCACCATAGCAAATTTTTCATCAGGGGGTAAAGCGTTTGCAAGTTTATATGCTTCAACTACAAACCTTCTTGATTGCTTATATACTTTTAGTTTAGTATGGCCCAAATCCAAAAACATGACAAAAAAATTTTTTAAAAAAGAAAATGCTAAAAATCTGATACCTGATCACCAGGA
>JALOMX010000148.1 GCA_025455245.1 Chitinophagaceae bacterium | reverse complement strand
GCATTGTCATTGCTTGTGCCCATAAAAAAGGAATAATTTGCCACAGAACTGCTTGAGGCTATCCGGTACTTGTCTTCAAGCAATTCCTGTGTTAAAGCATTTGGAATGGTATTGGGCATTTCCATAAACGATGTTACCCCTCCGGCCACCGCGGCTTTGGCTTCAGTGGCAATTTCTGCTTTATGGGTAAGCCCGGGTTCCCTGAAATGGACCTGATCGTCTATGGCTCCCGGCAGCAGGAATTTTCCTTCACCATTTATTTCAATCGCATCCGGAAAACTATCCACAACAGGTGCAATTTTTTCGATTCGACCATTTGCTATCAACACATCTGTTTCAATTATCTTGCCTTCATTTACGGCCTGTATGTTTTTAATAATGTATTTTGCCATGATTTTCAGATTTTCAACTTTAAACTAACCGCATGCAAAATAGGCATTCCCTGCTTTGGTTGGCCATTGCCTTTTTTTCCACAAGCCTTTATGCACAAACTACTTATCTGCCATTATGGTCAAAAGAAGGTTGGCTGCTGGAGCGACTTGAAATTAAGGCACAATCCAATAACGACCTGAATCTTTCTACCGTAAAGCCTTATATGCGAAAAGCCTACGTAGAAGTGGCAGACAGTTTACGGATAAAACTTTTGCAAAAGCAAAACCCCCTGAATTTATCAGAGGTGGATAAATACAACCTGAACCGGCTTCAGGCCAATAGCAGCGAGTATTCATCAATATCGGATGCCCGGATCCTTAAATCGTGGAAGAATGAAGAAAGCATGGCCGGATTTTATAAAACAAGGGCGAATGCCATCGAGGTCAATAATCCAAAGTTTTACATGGTGGTCAATCCTGCTATTTCTATACAGCAAACGAATGAAAGCAACTACGATGAGCAGGTTTATTTCCGTGCTTTTGGTGCTTCTGTCCGTGGTTTGATCAATAAAAAGATAGGTTTTAATTTTCAGGCTACGGCCAACAGTGAGGCCGGTCCGCTCCCTTTCCGCCGCTTTTACGATTCGAACCTTGCGGTTCCGGGGGCAGTAAAATTCAGCACCAACAGCGACAGTACGCGTTTTTCCTATGCGGACATTCGGGGCAGTATCAACTGGAATGTTACCAAATACATTAACATGCAGTTGGGTCGGGATCAGCACTTTATCGGTAACGGATATCGCAGTCTTTACCTCAGTAATTTCGCCGGGCCGTATAACTTTTTTAAGATCAATACCCGGATCTGGAAACTGAATTACACCAACATCTATACACAGTTTACATCATCACCTTATCCTGACTTCAATAAAGCTACTCCCCAGAAATATTCATCCATGCACCACCTCAGTGTGAATGTTACCAAATGGCTGACCGTGGGTGGTTTTGAAGCTGTAATTTTTGGCCGGGAGAACGGCTATGATTTTTCCTACATGCTGCCGGTTATCTTTTTGCGAAGCATCGAACAACAGAATGGCAGCCCCGACAACGCCAATATTGGTTTTGATGTTAAAGCCAATATCATGAAGCGGCTTCAGGTATATGGCGTGATTATGCTTGATGAATTTAAAAAGGATGAACTTGTTGGTGAAAGCAGAAACTGGTGGGGCAATAAGCAGGCATTTCAGGTGGGTGCAAAGTATGTTGATGCTTTTGGCGTAAAGAATCTTGACCTTCAGGCCGAGTTCAATCAGATAAGGCCTTTCATGTATCAATTCAGGGATACTACCGGGGCGTATACGCATGCTTTGCAGCCCCTTGCGCATCCTATAGGCGCTAATTTGCGGGAGATACTTGGTGTTGTACGCTGGCAACCCATGGACAGGTTGTATATTCATGGCAGGCTTAACCTTTGGAAGCAGGGGCTGGATAGTGCAGGCTACAATTTTGGAGCAAATCCCAACGAGGATTATCGTAAGATCAACACCGGTGGGCAACGGCCCCGTGATGCAAATTTCCCCATGTTTGCCGGGCAGCCTGCAAACGGTTTCAACGGAGTCATAACAGCCTCATATGAGGTTGCTGAAAATATGTTCCTGGAGGTAAATTATAACCTGCGCAGTTATAAGGAAACCGACCTTGAAAAAGTTAATACAAGCATGTTCTCCCTCGGATTCCGGTGGAATATGTTTAGAAAAGATTACGATTATTAAAACTAATTTTCACGCACATGGTGCTCAGGACTCTCATAATATTTTTAGTGGTTATCAGCTATTTTACATCAATAGCGCAAACAACCTTTATACCACTTTGGGCAAAGGAAGGATGGCTTCTCGACCGCATGGAGATCAAGGCCGGAACCCACAATAACCTTAACCTCTCCGTGGTAAAACCTTATATGAGGAAGGCTTATGTTGAAACGGCTGACTCTATAAGACATTTGCTGTTGAACGGGAATAATTTGTATGCACTGACAAAGGTTGACCAATATAATCTCGATCGTTTTCAGGCGAATAACAGTGAATACAGCCGTTATGATACAACCTCTATGCCCGGATGGAAAAGCAGGAAGGATTTTCTGGGATTTCTGTGGCCAACAAAGGGCAATATGATTGAGGTAAATACTAAGGATTTTTACCTTTCGATTAATCCGGCGATTAACCAACAACAGAGTATTGAAACAGATTTCGATGACCGGGTTTTTGTAAATTCCAAAGGTGTAATCCTGCGGGGTTTGGTAGCGGGAAAGATCGGATTTCATTTATATGCTACAGATAATCAGGAACAGGGGCCGATACAATACCGTCAATTTGTTGACAGCAACAGGGCAGTGCCCGGCGCCGGGTTCAATAAGAATTTTAAAGAAGGAACAGGAAGGGATTATTTTGATGCAAGAGGAAGTGTATCCTGGAATGTGACCAATTATGTAAACATGCAGTTTGGATTCGATCAGCATTTTATTGGTGCAGGTTATCGCAGTCTCTTTTTGGGGAATTTTGCCCCACCTCATTTGTTCCTGAAGTTCAATACACGCATTAAAAAGTTCAACTACACCAATATTTTTTCTGAGCTTTATCCGCCCAATCTTACAGGTGGTGATCGGTTAAATCCAAAACAATATTCAGCTACCCATCATTTAAGCTTTAATGCAACACCCTGGTTGAATATCGGGGCATTCGAAACAGTCGTTTTCGATGAACTGAGCACATTCAGGGTTCAATATCTGCAGCCGGTTATTTTCCTCAACACCTTGCTGCGCGATAAGGAAAGCAATACAAGTTCTTTGCTTGGCTTTGATTTTAAAGCCAATATGCTAAAACATGTTCAGCTATACGGACAAGTATTGACGCAGGGATTTAATGGTACAGAAAAACCTGAAGGAAATGAATCATGGGCAAGCCGGTTTGGCTTTCAGGGAGGGGTAAAGTACGTTGATGCTTTTGGTTTGAAAAACCTTGATCTTCAGGCAGAGTATAATCAGGTCAGGCCTTTTATGTATTCAGGAAGCGAAAATCAGGGCTCGTGGACCAATTACCGACAATCGATGGCACATCCCCTTGGTGCCAACTTCAGAGAAGTGATCGGAATACTGCGTTACCAACCCATAAACAAGCTGTACATTTTTGCAAGGTTCAATTATATGCAGCAGGGAAGGGATAGTGCAAGATTTAATTTTGGCAGCAATCCAAGGGTTGACAATGCATCTGTTGCCGAAGGCGGAAGGCGATTAAGGGATGCTCCTTATCCAATGTTTTCGGGCACCGGGTTTAAGGGCGCAAATACTGCCATAACCATTTCATACGAGTTGAAAGAAAATTTATTTGTTGACCTTAATAACCTTTACAGATTGTACAAGGCAGATAGGGGTGGGGTGGAAACAAATTCCAATGTGATCACCATCGGATTGAGATGGAATATGTTCCGAAGGGATTATGATTATTAATACCCTCCCTTTCTTTTATTCTTCGAGGTGAATGCTGAAAAGAATCATCCGGGAAGTAACCCGGTCAAGCACTGCTGAGTATTTATTGTTAGGGTCGCGATTGTGCAGGTTTGAGAAACCGTTGCTGAATTTTATTTCGGGGCTTACGGTTACAAAGGGTAAAAAGAAATTGAAGCCGATGCCAACTTCGGGACCAAAATCATTCGGCTTCAGGGTAACTATATCAACCGTGTTTTTGATGCGTGCATTGCTTGCAAGGTCAATATCATATTTTACGCCTGCCAATACATAGGCCCTGAAATTACCGATGCGGTCGCTGTTGAGTTTGAAATGGAAAGGAAAGGTTACAATATTGGATTGGATGATCCTTTCTTCAACCTGATTTTCAAAAGCGAATCGGCTACCCAATGTGTAGGTAAAAGACCTGTCAACTCCGAGTATCAAGCCGGGGTTAAATCTGAATTCAAACCGGTTAGACAATTTCATGGTGGCAAGTAACCTTACGGAATAACCCGGTGCCCTTCCGGGTTCTGCAACGAGGATGCTGTCGTTGTCAATAAAATACATTGATTTGGATGGGTGCAAACCTGTTTGTGCACCTCCAAGGGTAAGCCCGAAATAATAAGGCTTGAGGTCGCGTTCTTCGCGGTAGAGTGGTTTACGGGTTTTTATTTGCGCAAAGCCTACATGAATGAATAATAATAAAACCCCGAGTATTATGTTTTGCTTCCGCAATAAATGGTACATATTCCTAAGCTCAATGTTTTTTTATAACAATCGGCATATCCTGCCTCCTGCATGATATCTAAAAACCTCTTTCCTTCCGGGAATGCCTTAATGCTGTCGTTCAGATATTTATAGGCTTTTTTGTTTCCCGAAATCATTCCTCCGGCTTCAGGTGCAATAATACGTGTATAAAGATCATACAATTGTTTTACACCCCTTATTTTAGGCTTGCTGAACTCTAAAATAACTGCTTTTCCGCCCGGTTTTAAAACCCTCAGCATTTCTTCCAATCCTTTTTTAAGGTTTGCAAAATTCCGAACACCAAAGGCAACTGTTATCGCATCAAACGAGTTATCGGGAAATTTTATTGCCTCACTGTCGCCGTTCTCAAGGGTAATTCTGTCATTAAGTGATTTGGAAACCAGTTTTTTACGGCCAATATCAAGCATTCCATCACTTATGTCGATGCCTGTAATTCTTGCAGGAGCAGGTTTCAGGGTTTCCATAGCCATAATGGCCACATCGGCTGTTCCCGTTGCCACATCAAGCATGTGGTCAATTTGTTTTCCTTTCAATTGAGATAGGGCCTTTTTACGCCAGCCAATGTCAATTCCGGCACTCAGAAAACGATTCAAAAAATCATAACGGTGGGCAATCTCGTTGAACATTTCTGCAACCTGTTCTTTCTTAGGTTTGCCCGATGTTTCAAAAGGAACTATATCGTCGTGTTCGTATTTCAATGTATTCATTTGTCGCTTTAATCTTCCTCAAAATCGTAAATCCCACATCATCAGGGTACTCCAATATATTTATGCGTTTGAAGGCTTAATGCCCATTTTGGATGTGTATGGATATAATCAATAATCAAAGGCGTCATTTGTTCGCGTTTATCCCATTCCGGTTGTAAAAAAAGTTGGCAGTCTTCCGAAACCTGTGCGGCATAGGTTTCTGCCCAGTCAAAATCGCTTTTGTTAAATATGACAACTTTGAGTTCCTGCGCTTTTGGCAAAATCTCCGGAAGGGGGGCTTTAAATTTTTTTGGCGAAAGGCAAATCCAATCCAGTTCACCGGATAACGGATGCGATCCCGAAGTTTCAATATTGATTGTAAAGCCTTCATTATGAAGCGCTTGGGTTAAGGGTTCCAGGTTGTGCATTAAAGGTTCCCCGCCTGTGATAACCACAAGTCTTCCTGAGTATTTTTTGGCTTCGCCAACAATTTTTTCGACCGTAAGCCTCGGGTGTTTATCTGCATCCCAGCTATCCTTTACATCGCACCAAACACATCCTACATCGCAGCCGCCGAGTCTGATAAAGTAAGCAGCCCTGCCGGTATGAGCGCCCTCG
>JALOMX010000147.1 GCA_025455245.1 Chitinophagaceae bacterium | reverse complement strand
AAATGAGACCGAACAATTAAACAACCTTGCCAATTACCTGACTGTATTGCAGGCAGCCAATAAAATGGGGGCGCTGTCGGCCGAAATTGAAGCCGAAGGTTGGGTAAACCTGCTTGAACTAATTCAATTTGCCATCGAACAACTGGCGTTAGGCCAATCGCTTAAGGATTATGTACCCGCGGATAAAAACCCCCTTTTTGAATCGGGCTTAACGGAAGAAGGGTTAAAAATAATAGTGGGTAACCTGAAAATTTTGAAAGAAGGAACTACGGTAACCTTGAAAAAAGTGGTTTCGAAATACCCCGGTAATGCCGAAGTGAAAAAGAACCTTGAAGTTGCCCTTACCATCGTAAGCGATGCCATTGATATTCTGATCAACCTGGTTGAATCCGGCAAAAACAGGGCCGTATTTGAAACCCTTTTTGCACAGCTAAAAAAGTTGCTCGCCCAACAATTGGTGGCAGTCAGCCACGAAGAATTTTATTTGAAACAACGCCATTCCAATCTTGTTCCTTTGACCAGCAACCAAAGCCTTCAAAAAGTATCGGACCTGGATTTCAGCACCGTGTTCGATAATGTATACAGGCCCGGTGGGGAATCGCTTGTGGGCGTTGCGCAAAACCAGTTAGATGAAAAAAAGAAACAAATTGAAACTGCCGTCAGCATTTCAAATGTAGCCGGTTCTGCTGCCGATATTTCGGAAGCAGCCTCCGCACTGGCTTTGATACCCGGCGGACAGGTAGCCGGGGGTATTTTTAGGTCGCTTGCCTATGGGGCCAAACTTGTAAAAGGCTCAGCCTTGCTTACCGGTACTTCAATTGGTCTGTTGGGGTCATCAGAAATCAGGGATTCATCCTTAAAAATCCGGCCCCGTGCCGGTTTTAATAATGGCGGCGGTGGCGACGGTCCTGTGCAGGCCATCATGTTAGGGCAAAGTCTTTTGGCCCATGGGGTATTGAGCGAAGCCGATAGTATAACTGCAAGAACCGTCCGACTCAATCAACATTTGGCACAGCTTAATGTATTCTACCAATCCGGAACCTGGCAACCGGTTCCTTTTGGAAACGCATACAAAGCCTGGCGGAAAGCCGATTCGTTACTGGGAGAAGCCATATATGGCGGGCTGCTGCAAATTCAACCATACCTCAGCGAAGCTTTTTTAAATGTAAATGGATTTGAAACTTTTTACAACACCACCGTTGATTCATTTTTGGATAAACGAACCCATCTGAACCGCGCTTTGTTTTACAGGAGCCTTGCCTGGATGCATGTGAATAATCCGGCCACCGAATCGGCCGGCCTTGATTCGCTGGTAGATGAATTAACTGCCCTAAACGATACCTTAGCCAATCGATTGGCTATAATTATCGGGCAGATAGCCAACAGCAGCGTAGAGGGCGATGCCTACCTTGAAAAAATCAGTTGGGCATACAACCATACACATGCACCCGGCAGCAATGGGTCGGTAAGGTTTACCTTTAAAAACGTAGGGCCGGTTACCATGCAAAATGTAAGGTTTTTGCTGGACCCCTTGTCTGGAGGGTATACGCTTACTTCACCCGATAGTGTTTTTGCCGGAAATATTGCGCCAGGCGACACGATTCAGTTTACTTTTCAATTTACCTCTCCCCAAACGGATAGCATTGGAAGATACAAGGTGATGGTCAGGGCAAACAATGGACGTACCCCGGAGGTTAGTGGTTCTTTGATTGTAGTAAACCCCAATAAAGTATTCAGTATAAGAGATGGAAACTGGAGCGATGCTTCTACATGGCACAATGGTATGGTACCCTTGCCCTCGAATGATGTGCAGGTCGGGCATAAGGTAAAGGCCAATCAGAACATTACCTGCAAGTCGTTAACGGTTACCATTTACGGAGATCTTCAGATTGATCCTGGGAAAACGGTAATCATCCAGCAATAATTCTGTTTTATCGGTTTGCTGAAGATTGATTATCGGCTCATATAACTTGGACATAAAAAAATCACTATAAAACAATGTTCCTCAAAGAAGTATACCGGCACTCCAAATGGATGTTCGCCGGTATGGTTCTTTTTGCAGTTTGCCAAATTACTATCAATCTTAAAAGGGGTATGGTTTTCAGTCCTTTTTACCATTATGGTATGTACTCCGAGGTTTTTCATCCACGAAAAGAATACTTTGTAAACATAATTACCGTTAAGGGTGACACCCTTCGGGGAATGGACTTTTCACCTTCAGCATGGGATAAGATTCATTATACCGTTCAACAGATACATGCATCACGATGTGATACACTCTTCTTTAAGAATGAGGTAGAAAGACTATTTAAAAGAGCAGGACTTCCTCCTCCCCCTTTGCATCTTTTTGTAAATGAGGGAACCATGAATCAACGGGTGGACAAATTAAAAAGTAAACTGGCTGCAGAGTTTAAGGTAAAACCAAATGAAGTAGTTATTAAGCAATGCAGCTATTCTTTCGTGAATGACAAACTTGTTTTCAAAAAGGACCACAAGGATTTCAATGCATCAAACCATTTATGCCCTTAAATGCATTACATAGAAAAAAACTGATATCCTTTTGGATATTGCTTTTTTACCTGCTTGCCTTTTGCAAATGGGTGAATGGGCAATGGCTTTATCAGCATGATCCTTTCATGTTCACAACAAGATTCGATGGCACTACCTGGCTCTTTATGCAAACGGGAATTCATAAAGCAGTTTTAACACATAATTTTTTGGTTTGGACTTTCGATATTCTTTTCTATGCTTTTCCCATAGCATATTTTTTCGTTTTCAGGAAAAAGCCCCAATCAGCAACCAAACTGTCATGGGTATGGCTTGGTTTCAACTGGATGTATGTACAGTGCTACACACTATATCCAACCAATTCCATTGAAGCCCATACTGCATGGCTGCTTTTTCCGCTCCTTTTTTGCTGTTCGGGAATGAGGTCCTTTTATTTTGTCATGCATGGACTTCGTTACTTTTTCCTTTATTTCTTTTTATCGGCCGGCATCTGGAAACTTGCCAACGGTGGCGCATTTATGCCGGCTCAAATGAGCGCTATACTGATAGATCAGCATAAAGATTTCCTGGTAACAAGCCCGGGGTACTGGCAAACAAGTTTCATATATGCACTCATTAATATGCCGGTAACTTCTTTTATCCTTTACTGGATAGGACTGCTTATTGAACTTTCCTTTGTTGTTGGTTTCTTTACAAGGCGGTATGACCGTGCCCTGATCGTACTATTCGTACTATTCCTGTTATTCGACTATTTGATAATGCGCATATCCTACATAGAAGTTGCTCCGTTTTTACTACTGTTTTTTTACAGCCATTATGGTTTGCCGGAATCCTCTAAAAAAACTATCGTGGGATGATCCTGCGCATTTCCCGCTCGGTATCTCTTTGTTTAATGGTATCTCTTTTATCGTGAACTTTTTTTCCTTTGCCTAAACCTATTTCCATTTTTGCCCAACCTTCTGCGGTAAAGAAAATTTTGAGCGGAACAATGGTGTACCCTTTCTCCTTCATTTTGTTTTCCAGCTTTTTAAGCTCCTTTTTATTCAGGAGCAATTTGCGCTCCTGTGTGGGCACATGGTTGTAAATGGTACCAAGCTTGTATTCTGAAATGTGAAGGCTTTTTACAAAAAGTTCTCCCTTATGAAAAAAACAGTAAGCATCATTAAAACTTGCCTTGCCGGCACGCAACGACTTTACTTCAGTTCCGGAAAGTACAAGCCCGGCAATAAAGCGTTGTTCAATGAAGTATTCATGAAAGGCTGCCCTGTTGCTGATTTCCATTTAGGTGGTAAAAAGTTTGAGTAGCTGACCAAGTTTTGTTTTCAGGTCTTTACGGTCAACAATAAAATCAAGGAACCCATGGTCCATTACAAATTCACTTCGCTGAAAACCCTTCGGCAAATCTTTCTTAATGGTTTCTTTAATAACCCTCGGACCTGCAAAGCCTATCAGGGCACCCGGTTCTGCCATAATTACATCGCCAAGCATGGAGAAAGAAGCAGTTGTCCCTCCAAAAGTGGGGTCGGTGCAAAGTGAGAAATAAGGAATTTTTGCATCACTTAAAAGAGAAAGACGCCCGAGTGTTTTGGGTAATTGCATCAGGCTGAATGCGCTTTCCATCATTCTTGCCCCACCGCTTTTACTGATGATTAAAAATGGAATACGATGTTCAAGACAATAATCGGCAGCCCGGCAAATCTTTTCACCCATTACGCTGCCAAGACTTCCCCCGATAAATTCAAAATCCATACAGGCAATTACAAGATCGAAACCATCCACCTTTCCAACGGCCACGCTCATGCTGTCATGCAAATCAGTCTTGGACCAGGTTTCTTCAAGACGCTTCTTATAAGGCTTGAGATCAGTAAAATTCAGATAGTCTTTGCTTTTGATATTATCAAACAGTCTCTTGAACTCCTTGTTATCGAAAAGTATGTCAAAATATTCATCGCTGCCAACTCGGTGATGAAAATTGCAACTCGGGCAAACGTAAAGATTCTCCTTCAGCTCGATGACTGTACAGGTAAATCGGCAGGAAGGACATTTAACCCATAAACCATCGGGGGTTTCACGCTTTTCCGAAGTAGAGGTAAGAATCCCTTTTTTGTGGCGCCTGAACCATGAAGACCGCTCAGAGGCCTCCACCACGTCTTCGCCATGCAGGTCTTCACCTGTTAACTTATGTTCAAAATCCTCAAGATGTTTGGTATTATCCATATGGGTAGTAAAAGATGATAAATGTAAAGAATTACAAAATTACTGCCAATTCATTGTACTGAGCGGACAAAAATAGGGGGTTATCTGATATTCTTTAACCGCTGCATTAAATCACAGAAATAAGCCGGAGCATGTATTAGCCGGCTGCCATACCAGCTGAATATTTCACCGTCAACCAATTCTATCCTTGAATCGGGGAAAAAAGACCCGATCTCTTTCAGGTGCTTTGCCCCAAAAGGATAAGGTTCGCTGCTCAGGAATACCACATCGGGCGGATTTTCCCTGAAGGCAAGGGGATCTGCCATGGGGTACCGTTGCCGATTGGACACCACATTGGAAAATCCTGCTTTTTCCATCAGATTGCTGATAAAAGTGTCTCCGCCTGCAGCCATAAAGGGGTTACGCCAAATGAGGTAAAGGGCACTCATTCGTCCGGTTGGTCGGGTAAGCCCGGCAAAACCGTTTTCAATTTTCTGCCGGATAATGGTTGCTTGGGAGAATGTACCTGTTAGCGTCCCGATATCTTCTATCATTTTCAGGGCATCCTCGAGCGTTTTAATATCTGTCAGAAAAACGTGGCAAAAGGAGGCAATTTCCATTACCTGTTCCTCCACATTTTCCTCAAGGTTAGCTATTACCATATCGGGGGCTAATTCCCTGATCTTATCAGGTTTTACCGTTTTGGTACCTCCTACCCTTTTCTTGATTTTAAACCACTCCTTTGGGTGAACACAAAACTTCGTGATTCCCACTACTCTTTCATCAAGGCCAAGGTCAAAAAGCAGTTCTGAAATGGAAGGTACAAGCGAAACGATTCGATGCGCCTGAACTTCTTTTGGCCAGGTATCCAAAGTGGTGTGCAATGGCATATTAATTAAATAATTCCCCCTGTTCCGGCATTTGCTTTTCGGCTTCACCCTCCCAACTCATTTCAACAGCCTTTTTATCTACCAGTTTATTTCCAACAGCCTTCCATCCCATGACCTCAACAAGATTTGCAACCTTCAGCTTTTCAAATCTTGCTGCAGCGCCGGCGCCTGTTTTCAGGAGCAAGACAGGTTCATCAGCGGTGGTTACCAATTCCAGGTAATTTTGCTTTCCTTCTTTGATGAATATAAAATGTTGCCGCAGCGTGGTCGTTTCAATCCTGAACCTTTTGATGTTATACTGAAGCTTATCATGATCGAAATAAATGGCGGTTACCACTTTTTTTGGATTGAATTTTTCA
>JALOMX010000146.1 GCA_025455245.1 Chitinophagaceae bacterium | reverse complement strand
TCAGACACACCATATCCTGTAACAACCACTTCATCAAGACTGTTAACCCCTCGGATTTGTACACCCATCGCCCTTCCGCTAATGGATTTGTAATAGTTATTGTCGTATACAGGAATTAAATCATCATATATTTTCTCGTAAGGTTCAATTGGTTCATACCAGTTTGTTTGTCTTCCTTCGGTAGAAGAGAAATTGCTTCCGCTGTTCCATCTTGTATAAAAATTATTATTTAACCATGGGTTTATACCTTGCCAGGTATGTGGGGAAAACTGATCAAGAGAAGCATCGTACATCCCTGCGAGCAATTCGGCAGCAGCAAGTTCACCCTTTGCGCCGCTGATCTTTACTTTCCATTTCTCAGCTTCACCGGGTTGTAATTTTTCTCTGAAAGTTTCAAGGCTAACGTTCAGTTCTTTGTTAGTCCATGGAACATTTACCCGCCATTGTTGAATATAAATCCTGTTATGAAACACCAATACCCGATAAATTTCGTAGCCGCCCCTGTCAGTTTCTTTTACATCATAATAGTTCCGTTGAAAGCCATCTTTCTGATGAATAAATTGAACTGAAGAAATGTCTTTTTCCGAAGCAGCAATACCTCCGGCAGCTTTTTTTATTGTTTGCTGAATGATAAAGGCATCTTTAATAGAAGTTGCCTGCCAGAAAACTGCCTGCTGTCCGGGTTCTGTCGGTGAATTTTGTTTGAAATCAAATAAATATGAAGGAGATGGAAGCTGACCGGTTTTTTCATTAAAGACCCCGACAAAATCAACTGTTCTTACTTCTTTCCCATCCATATCCTGAGTAATAGCTTCGATCTTGTAATAACCGGGTTCAAGGGTACCCGGAGCCAATGAGATGGTTGAATTGGTTGGGGTTTCAAGGCTGCCGGAAAAAACAGTTTGCCCGGATTCCCAGTTCCTGAAATCGTCTTCATTTTGGTAAGGGTCGTTTGGAAAGTGTTTCTCAAATTCATTTTTAGCGAGCACAAATGTGTCAGGAGTCTGCCACATCCTTTTTCTAAGCAATCGATCCGGATTCTTCAGGCTGTAAACAACCAATTTAACTTTCGAATCTTCAGGTTGTCCGTTCAGATTGGTAGCGGAAACTTTTACATTGATCGTACTGTCGGCAGACTGATGAAGACTGTTACCTGCATTAATATTAAGGACAAGTGATTTATAACCGATGCTTATGGTTGTTTCTTCTGATCGAACCTCGCCATTGATATCTGTTATTACGGCTTCAATTGTAAAATCGAAACCCGGATCAAGTTCAGGATCAATACTCAGGTCAGATATGGGGGTAAAGGTGATCTCAAAAGACCCGTCGGGCCTCGTCAAGGTATTTCCGTTGGTAATCTCCATTTCTTCGCCCCTTTCCATGGGTGGCCAATATCCGCCTCGTCCAAATCCAAATTTCCAGGGATATAAAAACCGGGTAGATCTTTTTACCCTAAAGCTTACCTGTGCACCATCAATACTGTTGCCGGAATATCCTT
Organism: Chitinophagaceae bacterium; assembly: GCA_025455245.1. Lineage (GTDB taxonomy): Bacteria > Bacteroidota > Bacteroidia > Chitinophagales > Chitinophagaceae > Phnomibacter. The sequence goes on along the minus strand of JALOMX010000146.1, from coordinate 4,462 downwards.
TGGCCATTCCGGTTACGGTGATCTCTTTGTTTAGTTTGTATGTACCCTTCAGTGGAGGAAATTCAATAAAAAACTTCGGTCTTTTGTATTCTTCCACTTTGAATAATGTACTCCATGTCCTTACCCCGGATTTTATTTCAAGCTTAAATGTTCCGTTCAGCCCTGTCATGGGCAATAAAAAGTTACCGCTGATGCTTGCATAATCATTGGGTAAATATGTTTGAGATGAAACCATTTCATAGTTGGCATTTCTCAATATCACCTCTACCGGTCCGGATTTGTATAATTTCGCCAATCCATCTGATGGATTTTTGGTAAGCCCGATAGCTTTGAAATATAAAGTTTGTCCCGGGCGATATATTGACCTGTCGGTGAAAAAATAGTATTTCGAATGTTCCAGTTCATAGGCTTCATTTGTCTGTGATTTTTGGGGCTGTCCATCAAAGGTTCTGTCGAGTGCATCTGCCATGAATAAGTAATCCTTTGCAGAAGAAATTTCCAGCCTCATGCCGCCATAAGATCTATCAATCGTCCTGACAGGTTTGATTTTTGAATAACCGTTTTGGTCTGTGGTTAATTGTTCAGCTTTACTAAAAACATTTCTTCGCTTATTATAATCATAACTGCTGTACCATACTTGAATACGGGCTCCGGCAAGAGGGCGTCCGTTGTCTCTGTTTATTACGAACAAATGCTCCCCTGATTGAACATAACTGATATTGCTGACGTATAATTCAGTAGCGGCCATTGGGTTTTTATCAATCGAAAAACCTTCATCTGCCGAAACAAGCAGCAAGTACCTGCCGTTGGATAACCCGTCAATTTTTATTTCTGCCTGATGGTCCCTGTAATCTTTTATAACAGGTACCTGTTGTTTCCATGAACGAATTGGCTTAAGGGCAGTGACCCTCGACCAATATGAATTTTCATCTTCATAAAAACCCTGGTCTTCCTGTTCAGAGGCAGGAAGCTGAACAAGCCTGAAATAAGCCACCCCTATATTTTTAAAGCTGAGTAACCCCCGGAACGGCTTGTTTATTACATTCACCTTTTCCACCTTTATGCCCACAGATGGCTTTTTAATCTGCTCCGCAAGTTGCCTTGCAGCCAATCCTCCCTGGCTTCGCGGAAATGCCCTGGCAACTGCATTGGCATATTCGAGTGCTAAGCCAAATGCCATCTTATCCTCCTGTGTCCCGGTTGCAGGTTTGTAATTTTCCCCCTTATTAAACCACCACATGGCCAAATGAAAACCGGCCTGCATAGCTTGTTCGTTTTTAGGATATTGAGTGTAAATATGCTCAAGCGCTTCCTTGTATAATTGACTCTTTCCCGGCATGACTGCTTTTTCATAAGCAAACTGAATGCGGGCTACGTCCACATCGATCAGGGCGTCCGGTTTTTCATCGGCAAGATGAAAACGTATAAGTTCCTGGTATAATCTGATTGCCTTGTATGTATGCCCTGTGCTGTCCTTACTTGTGTATTGATTGCGAAGGAATATTTTTGCCGGAGCAAGTGAAGCATAATCAGGAACAAAAGCATACACCGGCCTGGTAATTTCACCTTCATCATTTTTCCAGTATTCCAGCGCTTCATGTGCCAATAAATCATAAAGGGTAGGCCTGAGATGTCGCATGTTCCCTTCAAGAATGATGGGATCAAACTTTTTGAGATCGGTTTTTTGCAACAAAACCGGGTTGCTTAACGATTTATCAAACATGGTGCTGATCCTTTCATTAAAGTCAGCAATTGACCATGTGTCGGGGTTATTCGGGTCAGGATTGGTGGTTGCAGTCCTGTCATAAATTTTCCAGCGCTGTCTGTCAAAATAGTTTTTGTATAGTTGTGCTGTAAGACTAAACAAAACCTGTTTTACAGGCTCCCGCGCCGTTTTGATTTCTTGTTCGAAAATCCTTATATATTTCAATTGACTATCTTCCTCAAATTGTTGACTTGCCTTTGCCTTATAAACAAGCCCTTTAATTTGTTGCGGTTCATTTCCATCTTTTTTTGATTGCAGAATGATTTTGTCGATTTCTTCAATAGCGGTTTTCGGTTTTCCGATTTCAAGGGCTGATTCGACCTTTTTCCAGGCAGATCCGTAATTGAAAGATGTTTGGCTCATTACAGAAGTTGAGATTCGAAGAAATATGAGGATATAGGTAAAAAATAAGAGTGTCCTGTTCATTTTAATAAACATAATTGAATGAAAGATAAATGTATTTCGCCATAGGAAAGATGCCTGCGGGTATTCTTTTGCATAAAAAAACCCCGGAAAACCGGGGCCATTTATTTTTTGAAAAATTTATCAGTCTTATTTCAGGGCTTCAGCCATTTTATTTCCGATATCGGCAGGGCTTGCAACCACATGAATACCGCACTCAGCCATTATTTTCATTTTGGCAGCCGCCGTATCATCAGCTCCACCCACAATAGCGCCTGCATGTCCCATGCGCCTTCCCGGAGGAGCAGTCTGCCCCGCAATGAAGCCTACCACAGGCTTTGTGCCATTTTCCTTTATCCAACGGGCTGCTTCGGCTTCCATTCCGCCACCAATTTCTCCTATCATAACAATCCCATGTGTGTCAGGATCATTCATCAATAGCTCTACCGCTTCCCTTGTAGTCGTTCCAATGATGGGATCACCACCAATACCAATGGCTGTGGTAATTCCAAGGCCGGCTTTAGCAACCTGATCGGCTGCTTCATAGGTAAGGGTGCCGCTTTTGCTTACGATACCGATATGGCCCTTTTTGAAAATAAAACCGGGCATAATACCTACTTTACATTCACCGGCGGTGATTACTCCCGGACAGTTTGGACCCACCAACCTCGAGGGCTTTCCTGCCATGTAGTTTTTCACCTTAACCATATCCTGCACCGGAATACCTTCAGTAATACAAACAATCAGGCCAATTCCTGCATCTGTAGCTTCCATAATGGCATCGGCTGCAAAAGCCGGTGGTACAAAAATGATGCTCACATCGGCATCAGTAGCTTTTACAGCATCGTAAACCGTATTGAAAACAGGACGATCAAGATGGGTACTGCCACCTTTGCCCGGTGTAACACCACCCACCACTTGGGTACCATATTCAATCATTTGTGAGGCGTGAAAAGTACCTTCAGTACCTGTAAAACCCTGCACAATTATTTTTGAATTCTTGTTGACGAGTACGCTCATAGCAAGATTAAATTTTTATTTGTGGCGCAAAAGTAGGGGAGTGGTTTCAAAAAGATGATCACCTGATTATTTATTTGTGCTATCATTTGCATGTTGATCGGGGTGGTCTGATTCCAACATCCGCATTTCCTTTACATCTTTTAAAAATTCTGAGGCAAAAATGAAATCATTCAGCCGTTCATTTTTACTGAAAATGATCTCTTTATTATTGCCTTCCCACTCTTTATAGCCCTTATACATGTAGAGGATATTGTCTCCTATTTCCATCACACTGTTCATATCGTGGGTATTCACAATGGTGGTGGTATTTGATTCGCGCGTAAGGTCCTGTATCAACTTATCGATCACAAGGCTTGTCTGCGGGTCAAGTCCGCTGTTGGGTTCATCGCAAAAAAGGTATTTCGGGTTGAGCACAATAGCCCTTGCGATTCCGACCCTTTTTTTCATTCCACCGCTTAATTCGGAAGGGAATTTTTTATTATTTCCGGATAGGTTAACACGTTCAAGTACCTCATTTACCCGCTTTAATTTTTTTTCAAAGCTATCACGGGTAAACATATCCAACGGAAACATAACATTTTGTTCCACAGTCATACTATCAAAAAGGGCTGAACCCTGAAAAAGCATACCAATATCCTGCCTGAGTTGCTTTCTTTCCTGATTATTCATTTGCAGGATACTCTGACCGTTGTACAGGATATCGCCGCTTGTTGGCTGAAAAAGCCCAACGATACACTTTTGCAGGACTGTTTTTCCGCTACCGCTCGAACCAATAATGAGGTTACACTTCCCCGGATAAAACGTTGCCGAAATATCAAAAAGGACGGTAACATCGCCGAATGATTTTCTGAGGTGTTGAACTTCGATCATGGGTTAAGAAGTAAGAATGTGAGAATGTAATCGGCAAGGAGGATCATGATACAACTGATAACGACTGCAAGGGTACTGCTCCTTCCTATTTCCAAAGCGCCCCCTTTTACATTATAGCCAAAATAAGCGGAGATACTCGAAAGAATAATTGAAAAAACAAAACCCTTGGATAAGGCAACCGTTACATTCAGTTCCTTGAAATCCATGGTTAGCCCGCGGGTATAGGAATCAGAATCAATAATGCCTGTGGCTGCCCCGGCAACCAGGCCTCCCCATAATGCCACCACTACAGAAATGATGATCAAGGCAGGTACCATAATCATACTTGCAATGATTTTTGGAGCAATCAAATAGGTTTTGGTATTAACCCCCATAATTTCAAGGGCATCTATTTGTTCGCTTACC